>JBDSHZ010000124.1:0-4082 GCA_039918235.1 Pelobium sp. | reverse complement strand
GTATTGTATTTAATAGAAAAATGAACTTTTTTAATTCCAGGAGTTGTTGTAAATGTGAATTTCGGATCTTTTAACGCAGAAGTTCCTTCTCCATTAAAATCCCACAAATAATCAGTGACAGATGCCTCATCAGGATCTGTCTGATGAACAAAACCTATTTCTTCCTTCAAACAGCTTTGAGCCGGGGCAGTAAAACCAGCAGCAGGTTTCGGATTAATGATTAGATCAAATGAAAACGAATCTCCACTTCCGCAATCGTCTAATGTGGGTTTAACTACTCTAACTTTAAAAGTGGTTGTAATAGGGGCAGTATAAACCAAATCTTTAACGATTTCATATAAATATTTAGTTTCCCCATCAACATTAGTATTATTAATCAAATTATTAGGAATTAATTGCTCACCAGCTCCGTCGCCTTTGTCTAAGTACAATTCAGTAGGCTGGTAAGGTAATGAGATATTCAACTGATAAGTATTGCCCACACAACCCGTTTGAACAATATCCTGACTCATTTGATTTAATGACTGTATACCAAAAGCGGTTAAATTAGCTCCAGCAGCATAGCCGTAAGACTCATGGTCACCAAAACCATAAGCAATCGCATTAAAACCAACATCTGAAGATAAGTTATGAGTTCCTTCTGCTACGGAAAGTTGAGCATAAGAATAAGCAGTGTTTCCTGCAAATGGCGTAAAACTGCCTGAAAAGCTAAGCCCATCAACCTTAAAACTTGCTACACCTTCGTTCTTTACCACTACATTTATAAAGTGCTTCAGAATTTTAAATTCAGGGGTAGAGTACATTGTGATTTGAGTGAGTGTTTGTTCTAAAGGATTTAGATAAATCATCTCAGGATCACCAACATCACCGCCAATTGTAGTACAACCAATTCCCCTCAGCTGTGTTACAGCATACTGTACAACTTGTATGGGTTTATCAGCACTAATATTATTAACATCTTGAGATTCAAAATCGTAATAAAAATCATTTATAAACAAGTTGCTTGGAATAACGCTTCCGTTTAAAGTTACAACCGCATTTGGTTCACTTTTAACAATCCGGAAAACATCAAAATTTCTATCTTGTAAAGGAACGGTGATGAATTTTTTACCCCAAGTTGCAGTAGGATAATTTTGCTGAAATAAGTTGTCGGCAGTACCAGCCGCATTTGTATTTAAACAACTGATTGCTATTTTACTACTGCCAGAAAAAACAGCGATTTTTTTACAAACGCCAGTTGATGAAACAGATTTAATTTTAGATCCTGTTAAATCAACTCCTAAAGTTCCGTTCGTATTGGTGTAAGCTCCCAATACATTATAAATTTCTCCTTTATTTAAACTTACAGTGTATTTTGTATTTGCCATCCAACCATTTTGAGTGGCTTGAGAAGGGGTTATTTCAACTTGCGTACCATCCTCAACTGCAACTACAAAAAAGAAAGAAGCAGAAAAATTTGAATTGGAAACCTGTTTGTAGTTAATAGAATAATAATCTTTTCCAAGTGTATTGGTAGGCAAAACCAAGGTTGCTCCAGAAACAGAACTAGCGTATATATGGGAATAAACAATAACAGGTTTAACCGAGGTGATATGTATTCCTAAATCAGATTTTCCTTCTACACCTAAATGAGCTGCAGATGGAATGGTAACTGTACTCACAACATTTGCAACTATATCTACTGTTTGGCTAAAGCTTAACGCATTAACAGCCACTGTTGCAGTTGTATTTACATCAGAAGTAATGTAAACAACCATTGTCTCTGGCATTGAATTACTACCATGCGAGGTATGTGCTCCATACCCTAACCAAAAATCCGTTCCTTTATTAGAAGTCCCCTGCGCAAAAGCATCAGTAATCTGAACAAAAAGAATAATAGGTAAAAAATACTTAAGAAAAGGTTTAATCATGGTGTGGTCAAAAATCACTTAAGACCAAAAGATTGGTTCATGGTTTATTTTGAATCCACAATTTAAAATATTTTAATTCAATTTCTTATACAACCGCCAGAAAAAAAACAAACCCTCAAAAATAAATTTGAGGGTTTAACTAATAACTAAATAGTTAATTACAGCACTTAATTTTTAGCTGCTTTCATCTTTTCTGCTTTGTAATTTGCATCTGCTTTTATAATGTATCCAGGAATGTCCTTTTTCCATATTTGTTGCACCTGTTCATTATAATTCAAATATAATTTACCATCTATAACTGCAAATGCTTCTGGAATAGTAGGTGCTGCATAACCTTTAGAATAACCATAAGCACAGTAGCCTCCATATTGTGGCGCAAATTTTTCTGGATTAGCTCTAAATGTTTTTAAATTCTCCTTATTGGCAAAATACCATTTGGCATCTTTCCACTCATAAGTAAACTGATCATTGCCTTTAACCGCTTTATTTTCTTTAAAATAAGCGACTACATCATAACCCTTTATGGCTGCACCTTCTTTGTTCTGGAAAATGGTTTTATCCTGTGCGGATAGGCTTGTGCTTAGTCCTACGGTAAAGGCTAAAAATAGAAATGTTGTTTTCATGATTATTTTTTAAAGGATTAGTCTTTCAAATGATGTAATACTTACAAAAGTATTTTACGAAAAAAAAGATTTACTCATCAATTCCTAGTTTATACTTTTTGCCCTTTATCTTTTCGGACTTTAATAATGCTAAAGCTCCATTGACTTTTTTACGCTGTATGGCCACATAAGACATGTGATCAAAAACTTCAATCAAGCCAATTTCTTCTTTTTGAAGATTTGCCTTTTTATACAACAGTCCCACTACATCAATTTTATTGACTTTATCCTTCTTTCCGGCAGCAATGTATATAGTGGCCCATTTACTCGCCTCAAACAATTTAAAATTCTCGATTTCTTTAATTTCCTCCACACGCTCATTTACATAATCTGGCGCATACTCTTCATCTGCCAAAAGCAAATAAGCTTTGCCACTGGCTTTCATTCTTGCAGTTCTTCCATTTCTATGTGTAAAAGATTCTTCAGTAAATGGGATCTGATAATGGATCACCTGCTGCACATCAGGGATATCTAATCCTCTAGAAGCAAGATCAGTTGTCACTAAAACAGAATGTGTTCCATTCCTGAATTTCACCAAAGCCTTTTCTCTATCTGGCTGGTCCATTCCGCCATGGTAAATTCCATTTGACATTCCTTTGTCCCACAAAATTTCGCTCACTCTCTCTGCCGCTTCTCTATGGTTGCAAAATATTAAACTTGGTCCTTCCGGATGTTCTGACACCACCTGCATCAACAACTTTAACTTATCTTTTGATTTGGTATGCAATACCCTTAGTGCCAATTTGGGAGTTTGTGCCTTTTTATCTAAAAAATCAACTACTGCTAAGTTGTCAACCTTTGCAAAAAGCGGAATTTCATCCATCCGAGTTGCTGAGGTTAATATTTTTTGTTTGATATGGGCTAAAGATTCAATGATGAGCTCCATTTCCCCTTGGAAACCCATTTCTAATGATTTATCAAATTCATCTAAAACAAGGTATTTAATTCCTGTAGGATCAATATTTTTATTTCTGATATGATAGCTGATTTTTCCTGGCGTACCAATAATTACTGCAGGAGTTACCGCTAAACTTTGAGATTCAATCTTTGTAGAGTGCCCGCCGTAAATGCAGGTTACCTTAAAGCCAGATTGAAGCTGTCTGAAAACCTGTTCTATCTGTAAAGCCAATTCTCTTGATGGAACAATAACCAGAACTTGGACTTTAATAGAATCTTCTTCTAATTGATCTAATAAAGGAAGCAAAAATGCCAGCGTTTTTCCTGAACCTGTGGCAGATAAAACCATGGTGTTCTTCTGAGATAAGATCGCTTTTTCAGTAGCAACCTGCATCTCATTCAGTTCTTTTATATTTAATTGCGCTAATAATTCGGTTCTTTTCAATCTCATGCTGCAAATATCTTTAAATTAATGATAGCAATTGAATTTTAAAAAGCTTGTTATCTTTGAATCATGAGAAAACTAAAGCTTGATGAATTAAACAGAGCAAGTTTAGATGAGTTTAAGGATCAGAAAAAAATGCCTGTAATTGTTGTGCTAGACAATATTAGA
>JBDSHZ010000123.1:0-15204 GCA_039918235.1 Pelobium sp. | reverse complement strand
CTGCCGGCAGACAGGGATTGTAACGGCATCTTTTTTGGCTTTTTCTGCCAAAAAAATACAGTGGAACGCCCGCCCGAACGCCCTTATTTCTCATAGATAAATTATAAGAAATAATTAGGTATTCAATAATAAATTCTTTTAGGAGAAGCTTAAATTGTATTTTTATGGACAATTAATTTAGTTTTTATACTCAAATTAAGAATAGGCTATTATTTTAGCATTGATAACACGCATACCGTTTTTTGTGACATTTTATGGAGTATATCATTAAGGAAGAAAAAGATTTTAAGTATATTGAAGAAGGAGAGGGAGAAGTTTTACTATTACTACATGGTTTAATGGGCGCACTTAGTAATTGGGATGCAGTGATTGAGGAGTACAAAGCCAATTATAAGGTGGTCATTCCAATGCTTCCTCTTTATGATCTTCCTTTACTCACTACAGGGGTAAAGTCATTATCCAAATTTGTACACAGGTTTGTCAAACACAAAGGCTATCAAAAAGTAATCCTTTTAGGCAACTCGTTAGGCGGCCATGTGGGTTTAATTTATACTTTATCCCATCAAGAGTTTGTAAAAGCATTGGTGCTAACCGGAAGTTCTGGATTGTATGAAAATGCTTTCGGAGGATCGTTTCCCAAAAGAGAAAGCTATGATTTTATCAGAGAGAAGGTAGAATATACTTTCTATAGTCCGGAAACTGCCACTAAAGAATTAGTTGATGAAGTTTATGAAACGGTGAATGACCGACATAAAGTGATCAGGATTTTGGCTATGGCGAAATCTGCGATCAGACATAATATGTCTAAAGACCTTCATAAGATTAAGATCCCTGTTGCGTTAATATGGGGTAGAAATGATAAAATCACTCCACCAGAAGTGGCAGAGGAATTTCATGTTTTACTGCCTGATTCTGAGTTGTCATGGATAGACCATTGTGGCCATGCACCAATGATGGAACAGCCAATTGCGTTTAACGAGGTGTTGAGCAAGTTTTTGAAGAAAATTAAAAATTAATGATTGCAAGTGAACTAATTTCTGACGTTATCCCAGCCCTTAAAACTTCTGACACCGTACAGAAAGTATTGGAGCGAATGTCGGAATTTAGGGTAGAGCACTTGCCAATTGTAAATGACACCCAGTTTTTGGGGCTATTGTCAGATGATGACCTTATTGAAGTTGTTGATTTAGATACGCCTGTCGGCGCATTAAGTCTTTCACAGCTAAATCCTTATGTTTTAGACAGTCAGCATATTTATGATGTAATCAGAGTTTTTTATGAACGTAAGATTACTGTGGTGCCAGTTTTAGATGCCAAATTTGTTTACCTCGGCTTGATTAGCATTAACAGCATGACCGAGTATATGGCAAAGTTGACCGCTGTTTCTGTGCCTGGGGGCATCATCGTTTTAGAAATCAATAGCAGGGATAATTCCCTAGCGCATATTGCGCAGATTGTAGAATCTGAAAACGCACAGGTTTTGAGCTCTTACATCGATAACCAAAAAGATTCTTCACAGCTACAGGTTACCTTAAAAGTGAATAAAACAGACATCACTCAGATTGTAGCTTCATTTTTAAGATACGAGTATGTAGTTTTGGCCACCTTTAATAATTCTGATGACAAAACTGGCATTTCTGATCGTTTTGATTCTTTAATGAATTACCTTAGCTTCTAAATTAAAAGGGAATTGCAAATAGCATCCTATAAAATTACCATTATTGAAATTAATGAAAATAGGGATTTACGGAAGACAGTTTAACAATTCAGTCTTACCTTATGTACAACAGGTATTTGATTGCTTGGTAGAATGGGAAGTAGAAGTAGTGGTTTACCAAGACTTTTTAGAATTTGTAAAGGATAAACTTTTCTTTCCCAAAGAATTCAGCAGTTTTAAAACCCATCAAGAGATTAGAGGAAGCATTGATGTAATGATCAGTTTGGGCGGAGATGGTACCATGCTGGATACCGTTACGCTGGTGAGGGATTCTGGAATACCCATGATTGGGATCAATTTTGGGAGACTTGGTTTTTTGGCAAGTATTAATAAAGATGGGATTAAATCTGCTATAGAAAGTTTAATAAATAAAAAATTCACTTTAGATACCCGTAGCTTACTTAAGCTAGAATCAAATTTAGACTTATTTGGAGACCTTAATTTCGCTTTAAATGATGTTACTATTTTAAAGAGAGATACCTCAGCAATGATTTTGATTCATTGTTACCTTAACGGAGAATTTTTAAACTCTTATTGGGCAGATGGTCTGATCATTTCCACACCTACAGGTTCTACCGCCTATTCCTTAAGTTGTGGTGGTCCTATTGTTTTTCCAAGATCGGGTAATTTCTTAATTACACCCATATCTCCTCACAATCTAAATGTGAGGCCGGTTATTTTGTCTGACGAAAATGTACTCACCTTTGAAGTAGAAGGCAGGAGTTCTAAATATTTGGTCAGCTGTGATTCAAGAACCGAAGTTACTGGATCAGATATTAAGCTGAATATCAAAAGGGCAGATTTTGATATTAATTTGGTGAGGTTAGATAATGAAACTTATCTCTCTACGTTAAGAAACAAATTACTTTGGGGTATAGATACCAGAAACTACTAAGCCATTTTAATGACTCATTCTCTTAAAGTATTTATACTTCTTCTATTTTCGGGAAGTTTAACTGCATTTTCCCAAACCTGGGAAGTAGGGCTTACTGCAGGCGGGTTGAATTATATGGGCGACCTTAACCAGAATAATTTCCTGAAAGTAAATCATCCCGCGTTTGGAGCAATGGTAAAACGAAATCTCGACAGCTATTGGGCCATCAAACTGGCTTTATTTAGCGGTAAAATTGGTGCAGATGAATCAAAATCTCCTTATCAACAAGAAAGAGACCGCAATTTAAGTTTCTTTTCACCACTTACAGAAGCTAGTGCACAGGTAGAGTTCAATTTTTTTGATTACGGATTTGATTTCCAACAAAAAAGATTCACTCCATATTTATTTGCAGGTTTTTCTTTAGCAGCTTTTAATCCTAAAACCGTTTATAACGGAAAAACCTACGAGTTGAAAAATTACCTTACCGAAGGACAATCTGAATATAAAACTGCAGCTTACGCCATACCGGTTGGTGCGGGTGTAAAGTATAATTTCGGAAGTTATTTTAATTTAGCGGCAGAGTTAGGTTTCAGAAATACTTCTACCGATTATTTGGATGATGTGAGCGGATATTATCCCACAGCAGCACAATTACAAGATAATTCTCCTGAAAGAACAGCCTTAAGAATAGCTTTAGCAGATAGATCTGTTAATAAAATAGGCGTTCCAGGTACTCAAAGAGGCGATTTTAGAAAAAAGGACAGTTATCTATTTGTGGGGTTAACCTTATCTTATACCTTTGTGAGCCAAAATTGTTACTATTAGCAGCGTTAATTTCCTATTGATCAATGAATTTTAGAGAAAAATTAAATCTTGATAAACTTCCGCAACATGTTGCCATCATTATGGATGGAAATGGCAGGTGGGCAAAAGAAAAAGGAAAATTAAGAGTTTTCGGACATAAAAATGGCGTACTGGCGGTTCGAGATACAGTGGAAGGTGCGGCAGAAGTAGGGATTAAAAACTTAACGCTTTATGCTTTTTCTACAGAGAATTGGAAGAGGCCTAAGCTGGAAGTGACCGCTTTGATGGAATTATTAGTGAGTACCATTAATAAGGAAACCAAAACATTAATGCAGAACAACGTTAAATTAAATGCGATTGGAGATCTGGCATCATTACCAAAAAGATGTTATGCAGAACTACAGGAAGCGATAGAAAAGACTGCTAACAACACCAGGTTAACCCTTACTTTAGCATTGTCCTACAGCTCAAGATGGGAAATATTAGACGCGACTAAGAAAATTGCTGCAGCTGCGGCATCTGGAGAGTTAAAGCAAGAAGATATTAACGAAAAACTTTTTGAATCTTACCTGAGTACACATCAACTGCCAGATCCGGAACTGATGATCAGAACCAGTGGAGAACATCGGATCAGTAATTATCTATTATGGCAATTGGCTTATGCCGAGCTATATTTTACCCCTACCTTATGGCCAGATTTTAGAAGAGAGCACCTCTTTGAAGCCGTTTATGATTATCAACAGAGAGAAAGACGGTTTGGCTTAACCAGTGAACAGATAGCTTAATTTTACTTTTAACAAAATTTAACAAAGATTAGAAGTAATTTAGCCCCCTATATATAAGTAAATGAAGAATTTTTTAATAATTATATTTTTATCAACCCTTGCTTTTCAGGGATTTTCCCAATCTAAACCACAAGTATTAAGGTCTTCAAGTGCCGAGAAAACTGGTGATGAGTTAGATTTTATGAATCCAAAGGAATATACCATTGCAGGCGTTACCATTTCTGGTGTTCAATACTTAGATCAATCTGTACTGATTACCATTTCTAAATTAAGTGTTGGCGATAGGATTTTAGTGCCAGGTGATGTGACCTCAAGTGCAGTAAAGAACCTTTGGGCACAAGGTTTATTTGATGATGTTTCTTTACAGGTAAGTAAGATTGAAGGAGATTCTATTTACTTTAATATAGATCTTTTAGAAAGACCTAGGGTAGCCAGAATTGATATCATAGGCTTAGGGAAAAGCGAAACAGCTGATATTAAAGAAAAATTAAATAACCAAAAGGGTAAAATAGTTAATGAGAATTTAAGCAATAACATTAATTCTATCATTACTAAATACCTGTATGAAAAAGGTTATTTAAACACCACTGTTGATATCACTTCTGTAAAAGACACTTCAGATGTAAACAGTAGGGTGGTAAAAGTAAAGGTTGATAAGAAGAGTAAGGTTAAAGTTAACGCCATCAATATTGAAGGCAATAAAGATTTCTCTGATGCAAAGCTGAGGAAATTCATGAAAAAAACGCATCAGAAAGCTTTTTATAAAGTCTTTGGTTCTGGTAAATTTTTACAGGATAAATATGATGAAGATAAGGAACTGATGATCTCTAAGATGAGAGAAAAAGGTTACCGTGATGCAGAAATCCTGAAAGACTCCGTTTACAAGTATGATGATAAATCGGTAAACATAGATATTAAACTACACGAAGGCCCTAAATACTATTTTGGAGATATCAGTTTTGCTGGAAATGCAAAATACCCATCTTCTTTATTGCAACAGATATTAAAGATAGAAAAAGGAGAAGTTTTTAGTGAGGCAAAATTAGAGAAAACTTTGAGAAGTAGCCCTTCCAGTGAGGACGTTTCTTCTATTTATTTGAATGATGGTTACTTAACTTTTAATGCAGATCCTGTACAAACCAAAATTCACGGTGACACTGTTGATCTTGAAATTAGAATTTATGAAGGTCCGCAGTACACCATCAATAAAATTATTTTAAAAGGAAATGAATTGACCAATGATAAAGTAGTTTTAAGAGAAATTAGGACCAAACCAGGTCAAAAATTCTCTAAAGATCTTTTGGTGCGTTCTCAAAGGCAAATCTCTCAATTAGGTAATTTCGACGAACAAAAGATAGACATTAAGCCTATCCCTAATCCGGCAGATGGTACGGTAGATATTCAATACACCGTGGTTGAAAAGCCTTCAGATCAGATTGAACTTTCAGGTGGTTTTGGTGGAGGAAGGGTAGTGGGTACTTTAGGTTTAACTTTCAACAACTTCTCGGCTAAAAATATTTTTAATCTCGGCGCTTATAAACCTTTGCCTAAAGGCGATGGACAAAAATTAAGCATCAGAGGTCAAACAAACGGAAAGTATTACCAATCTTATAGCTTCTCTTTCTCTGAACCTTGGTTTGGCGGTAAAAAACCAATTTATTTTGGAATCAGTGCATTTACTTCTTTACAGAGTAACGGCGTTTCTAATAGAAATCCTAATCTTCAAAAAATTAGGTTAAACGGTTTGACTTTCAGTTTAGGAAAGCAATTAAAATGGCCAGATGATTATTTCAGAGTAGATTATGCAACTAATTTACAGCAGTTTAAATTGAGAAACTATTCTGGTTACTTATTTGAGAATGGAGATTCTTACGATTTAAGCTTGAGCCAGGTTTTTAGCAGAAACTCAACAGATTCTCAGATTTTCCCTACTTCTGGGTCAAATCTAAAGTTTACTATACAGGCTACATTGCCTTATTCATCCTTTAACGGAAAGAATTATAACAACTTAGCCACTTCTGAAAAATATAAATTTGCCGAATACCATAAATGGAAATTTGAATCTCAATTTTTTCAAAAGATTTATGGTAAATTGGTGTTAAAGGCACAAGCTCAGTTTGGTTTCTTGGGTTACTACAGCAAACAGGTTGGTCAGGCTCCTTTTGGTAGGTTTAAACTAGGTGGAGATGGTTTGCAGGGATTTGATTTCTTGCAAGGATCTGAGGTGATAGGTTTAAGAGGATATGCCAATAACTCCATTGTTCCGGAAGGAAATACAAATACCGGATCAACTGGTGCAGGTAGCCCTATCTTTAACAAGTATGTGTTAGAAGTGAGACATCCTATTACCTTAGGAGAATCTGCAACAGTATTTGTTTTGGCTTTTGCCGAAGGAGGAAATACCTGGAATAAGTTTAGTGAGTTTAACCCTTTTAATGTGAAAAGATCAGTAGGGGTAGGCGCAAGAATTTTCTTACCTATATTTGGCTTGTTGGGAATTGATTATGGATATGGTTTTGATAAAATACCAAATGCTGTTAATAAAGTAAATGGTGGACAATTCCATTTTAGTATTGCGCAACAATTAGGAGGGTTTAACTAAATCATTAAAGTTTAATTGTCTTAATTAAGTAATCATATAGGTGATCAAATAATTCTGATGAAGAAATATATTATTCTGACCTGTTTTTCCGTTATGTTTTGCATAAGTGCCTTTGGGCAACGTTTAGCTTACGTAGATTCAGATTATGTATTAAAACATATTCCAGAATATTCTTCGGCACAAAAACAGTTAGATGCCTTAGCGGGCCAATGGCAGAAAGATATTGATGCCAAGTTTGTGGAAGTAGAGAAGATGAAGAGAGATTATGTCGCAGATCAGGTATTGCTGACTGATGATATGAAGAAGAAAAGAGAGGCAGTTATAGTGCAGCAAGAAAAAGAGGCACAAGATTTGCAACAGCGTAAGTTTGGCTTTGAAGGTGAACTATATAGCCAGAAAATTAGATTGATTAAGCCAATACAGGAAAAAGTAGCGAAGGCTATTGAAGAATATGCGGCAAGGGAAGGCATCGACATCATCCTAGATAAGAGCACCGTAACTTTATTATATGCTAGAGGTAGCTTTGATGGAACCAATGATGTGATTATCAGATTAGGATATAAACCCGGATCATTTGCTAAATAGCATAAATTTTTTTAAAATCGTAGAATCAAACAAATACACAAAAAAGAAAAATGAAAAAATTATTTAAGATTGTTTTAGTAGCAGGAGGATTAATATTTGCTGGTAACCTAGTAAATGCGCAACAAAAGATAGCCCACATTAATTCGGCAGAATTGATAAAAGCAATGCCTGAAGTGGTAAATGCTGACAAAGCTTTGGAAACTTTTAAAGCTTCTTTAGATGCTGACGGAAAAACCATGTACACTGAATATCAAAATAAAGTTCAGGCTTTCCAAACAGTTGAGAAAACTTTGAGTGATGCTTTAAAAGAAGCTAAAGTGAAAGAAATTCAAGATTTACAAAAACGTATTGAAGAATTTCAGCAAAAAGCTGGTGATGATTTCGAAAAGAAAAGAGGAGAATTATATGATCCAATTTTGAAAAAAGCGGAAGACGCTGTTAAAGTGGTGGCTAAAGAAAAAGGTTACGCTTATGTATTTGATACTACTCAACCAGGAATTGTATATTTCGATGGCGGTATCAATATCATGGCTGACGTAAAGTTGAAATTAGGATTGAAATAAGCTTAAAGCCAAAGGCTTAAAGCTCAAAGCATTCTAAAGCGAAACTAATTTCTTATTAGTTTCGCTTTTTTATTATTGTAAATTCTTATAATGAATTTCTCAAACTTAAAATTTAAATATACAGGTTTTTAGCATTTTACTTTAGCTTTTAAAAATTTGCTAATTTCGTTCATTAGCTTTCAGCTTTCCGCTTTAAGCATTCAGCTTTTACATAAATGCAAAGTCCAATAGGTATTTTCGATTCAGGAATTGGTGGTCTTACAGTAGCAAACGCCATTAGAAAGGTATTGCCACATGAAAATTTGGTTTATTTTGGAGATACTGCCCACATGCCTTATGGTGATAAATCTGCGGAAGCCATAAAATATTATAGCCTAAAGATTGGTAAGTTTTTGCAGGACCAAGGTTGTAAAGCTATAGTGATTGCCTGTAATACTGCATCTTCACTCGGTTACCAAGACCTTAAAGATTTTTTGGGGAATGATCTTCCTATTTTAAATGTGATTGACCCTGTAGTTTCTTTTTGCCAAACACAAACAGCTTATAAAAAGATAGGGGTTATTGCTACAAAAGCTACAGTTAAATCAAATATTTATGCCAAGAAGTTAAAAGAAGCTTTACCAAATGTAGCAGTACAATCTTTAGCTACCCCATTATTAGCGCCCATGATTGAAGAAGGCTTTTTTAATAATAATATTAGTAAAACTATTATCAATGCTTACCTCTCCTCTGGAAAGTTAAAAAAAATAGACTCCCTTATTTTAGCTTGTACGCATTACCCACTCATCAGAAAAGAGATTGATGAGTTTTATAACGGTAAAGTGGTCATTTTAAATACCGCTGAAATTGTTGCAACTGATGTTAAAAAAGAACTTGGAAGGTTAAATCTTTTAAATCAGTCTGTTGATCAGCCAAAGCATCATTTTTTTGTTTCTGATAAGACGAGTGCATTTGAAACCAGTACCCAATTGTTTTTTGGGGACAAGATATCTTTAACGCAGAAAAACATCTGGGAAAGATAGCTTATCTATAACGATTCTTAATAGATAACATTCTTGCTATAATTATATCTAGACCTTATCGTTTTGTATTTTTGCAATAATCTAAATTGGTTTATCTAAATCGTTTATAAATATAATTTCCATGAAAAGAAGTTCAATTATCGGGATGATCATCATTGCAGTTGCAATAGGAGTGATCATCAGTGCTTATGCAGATAGCAGCACTTATGGTTCTTTCAACGATGCTCAAAAAACGGAGAAAGAGTTACATGTAGTGGGTAAACTCAATAAAAGTAAAGAGATGGTTTACAATCCTCAGGAGGATGCAAATTATTTCTCCTTTTACATGATAGATAACAAAGGTAAAGAGTGTAAGGTTGAATTCACCGGGACAAAGCCTCAAGATTTTGAAAAATCTGAACAGATTGTTTTAACTGGGCAGATGGAAAACGGTAATTTTCATGCAAATAAAATCCTGATGAAATGCCCTTCTAAATATCAAAAGGATAAGATTGAGGTTACGGAGGTAAATGCACAATCAAAAAGTTAAAATTTCTTAATGGATATACAGTTTACAGGCGAACACCTGTTGCCGGGAAAACTCGGACAGTTCTTTATCATACTTTCTTTTGGTACCTCTTTAATTGCCATGATCAGTTATTTTTTAGCTGCAAACGCCAAAGATAAAATTGATGAAACTTGGCAAAAGCTTGGAAGATTAGCCTATCGGTTAAATTTAATCATGGTTATCGGTATTGGAGCCTGCTTATTTTACATCATTTACAAACACTATTTTGAATATCATTATGCTTGGGCGCATTCTTCTAAAACGCTCCCAGTTTATTATATTATTTCCTGTTTTTGGGAAGGTCAGGAAGGAAGTTTCTGGCTCTGGACTTTTTGGCAAGGTGTTTTAGGATGTATAGTTATTACAAAGGCGAAAAGTTGGGAAAGCCCTGTAATGGCGGTTATTTCTGTTTCGCAGGTGTTTTTAGCCAGTATGCTTTTAGGCGTGGAGATATTTGGTGCAAAAATCGGTTCATCTCCATTTATTCTATTGAGAAATGCTATTGAAGCTCCAATCTTTTCTAGAGCAGATTATTTATCTTTAGTACAAGATGGTAATGGTTTAAATCCACTTTTACAAAATTATTGGATGGTGATTCATCCTCCAACATTGTTTTTGGGTTTTGCATCTATGGTCGTTCCTTTTGCTTACGGAATTGCTGCGCTTTGGCAAAAACGTTATGCTGAATGGGTAAAGCCTGCAATGCCTTGGGCACTATTTGCCGTAATGGTACTGGGAACAGGGATTATCATGGGTTCTTTTTGGGCTTATGAAGCGTTAAATTTCGGTGGTTTTTGGGCTTGGGATCCAGTAGAAAATGCATCAATTTTACCTTGGATAACTTTAATAGCCGGTGTACATGTAATGATTGCCTATAAGAATTCAGGACATTCGTATTTCACTGCGCTATTTTTAATCATCATTAGTTTCATATTGGTACTTTACGCTTCTTTCCTTACCAGAAGTGGAATTTTAGGAGATACTTCTGTCCACGCTTTTACAGATTTAGGAATGTCTGGTCAGTTGTTGATTTATATGTTTGCCTTTATTATTTTGGCTACAATACTCATCATCATCAACTGGAAAAAATTACCTATTACCAAAAAAGATGAAGATACCTATTCCAGAGAATTCTGGCTATTTATTGGTGCTATTGTATTAGTAGTTTCTTGTATTCAGATTTTAGCTACTACTTCTATTCCGGTTTACAATAAAATTTTCGGTACATCCATCGCACCGCCTACCAATTTGATCCAGCATTATAACAAATGGCAAATTGCTTTTGCTTTTGTAATTGCTACTATTTCTGCTTTCTCTCAATTTTTAAAGTATAAGAAAACAGATGCTAAGAAATTTTTTATAAGTCTTTCAGTTTCTTTTGTGGTAGCTATATTACTCACTGGTGTTATTGTTTACATCACCGAGATTTACCAGAATACCATGTATATCTTGGTCACTTTTGCGGCTGTATTTTCTATTCTATGCAATGCCAAAATATTAGGAGAAGCTTTAAAAGGTAAATGGAGATTATCAGGTTCGGCAGTGGCACATATCGGTTTTGCACTCATTTTAGTGGGCGCTTTAATTGCGGCAGCAAATAATAAAGTCATTTCTACTAACAATACAGGTATCGGTTTTGGAGATGAGTTTGCCAAAACTAATAACCCGAGAGAAAATATCATTTTGTATAAGAATGAGCCTATTAAGATGGACAAGTACACGGTGACATATGAGGGAGACTCTGTTTCTGGTGTGAATACTTATTACAAAGTAAATTATAAGGTATTTAATGATGCTGGTGAATTAAAGGAAAATTTTAGTCTTTATCCTAACGCACAGCAAAATGCGAAGATGAAACAGATCATCGCCTCTCCTGATACCAAGCATTACCTTTTGCATGATGTTTATACGCATGTGAGCAGTGTGCCTTTAAAAGAGGAAGGTCATGACCATGACCATGAAGGGCATTCAGAAGATGAAGATTACCTGCAACCTGTTCCGCATGAAGTGAGTGTTGGCGATACGGTACGTTTTAGGGAAGGGCTGATTATTGTAAGGTCGATCAATAAAAATGCGAGTATCAAAGATATTCCGCTGGAAAAAGGGGATGTATCTATCGGCATGAACCTTGAAATTCAGAAACAGGATCAGAAATTTAATGCCGAACCCATTTTCTTAATTAAAGGAAACTCCAAAGTTGACTTTGGAAAAAAAGTAGATGAAGCAGGTTTGAAATTAAGATTTACCAATATTTTACCTGATAAGGATAAACTGGAATTAACAGTTTATGAAAAACCTAAAGAAGATAAAAAGGACTGGATTGTTTTGAAAGCCATTGTTTTTCCATATATCAATTTATTTTGGGGAGGTACCATTATCATGGTCATCGGGTTTTTGTTATCCATTTTCAGGAGATCCAAAGAAGCTAAGACGGTATGAAAATAGCATTGCTAGGTTCTGGTAATGTAGCCACTCATCTTTCAAAAGCTTTAATCAAAGCTGGGTATCCTGTGATGCAGGTTTGGAGCAGAAAAGAGAACAATGCCATTGATCTAGCTTTGCAAATTGGAGCTAATTCTATCTCGGATTGTAAAGAAATTAAGGATAGTATTGATGTGGTGATTTTAGCGGTAACAGATGATGCCATAGAAAATGTAGCTTCCCAAATCCCGCAAAAAGAAGGAAGATTGGTACTGCATACCTCAGGAACAACTCCTCTTAATGTTTTAGAAAAATATTTCGACAGCTGTGGAGTCTTGTATCCTTTACAAACCTTTTCTAAAACCGCAGACTTAGATTTCCAAACTATTCCTATCTGTATTGAAGCGAATAACATCAAGGCTGAAAATCAGCTCGAACTTATTGCTGGAAAAATATCCTCAAAGGTTGAAAAGCTAGATTCTCCATCCCGAGCCATTTTGCATATCTCCGCTGTTTTTGCCTGTAATTTCACCAATTACTTTTACAGCGTTGCCCAAGAGCTTTTAGAAGGTGTTCAATTGAATTTTGATTTATTGCGTCCGTTAATTCAGGAAACTGCCGATAAAGCGATGCTGAACTTGCCTTTTGAAGTGCAGACAGGGCCTGCTAAAAGGAATGACCAGCTCACCATGAACAAGCATTTAGCGTTGCTAAAAGACAATTCATACCTACAAGGTTTATATTCAAGTATCAGTCAGGGCATAGTAAAAATGTATCAGCCAAATTTAGGGGGCGAATAATAAATCACTACTTTTGCCAGCACATGAATATTTATAAGATCAAGCTAAATTTCGAGGAGAAAGGTCAGGAAAGTATCGAACTTCAAATTGCGGAAGGAGAATCTGTATTAGACGTTTGCCTAGATAACGGAATTGAATTGCAACATAATTGTGGGGGAGTTTGCGGTTGCAGTACTTGCCATGTATATGTTAACAAAGGAGAGAACAGCATACAGGAAATTTCAGATAAAGAAGAAGACTTTATAGATAGAGCAATAAATCCACGTATCAATTCACGTTTGGCTTGCCAATGTGTAATTGTTGACGGGGATATGGAGGTTACCATCCCAGACCAATCTCAGTTCTTAGGACACTAAACAAAAATCATGAATAACGATAAATTTGAATTGCCAATACATTGGAACGATATCGAAGACATTGCCATGGGACTTTATGAAAAGTTTGGTGACGATTTTGGAGAGTCGAAAATCTATAGAATTAGATTTACTGATCTGTTGGATTGGGTGTTATCACTGCCTAATTTTAAAGGAACTAAAGAAGAATCTAACGAAGGATACTTAGAGCAAATCCAATCTGCTTGGGTTTATGAGTGGAGAGATAATCAATAAATATTCCTTTTAAGTCATGATAGATAAACTTAAGGACATTACCACTTTTATTTTTGATGTAGATGGAGTACTCACCAATGGCAATCTTTTGATTACCGAAAAGGGGGATCAGCTTCGTCAGTACAGTATTAAAGATGGTTATGCCATACAATTGGCCATTAATAAAGGCTATCATGTGTGTATCATTACAGGTGCAAAATCTGAATCTGTGGCCATGCGTATGCAGGGTTTGGGAATTCAGCACATCTATTTAGGCGCATCTTATAAAATGCCTTTCTTTCTTGATTTTTTAGAAAAAACAGGTTTAACCAAAGAAGAAATTGTTTACGTAGGAGATGATTTGCCTGACCAAGAAATTATGGAGCAGGTGGCCATTTCCATTTGTCCGGCAGATGGCGTACAGGAAATAAAAAATTGTTGCTCTTATATTTCTCCTTTTAAAGGTGGGGCAGGTGTGGTAAGAGATATTATTGAAAAGGTACTAAAAGTTCAGGATAAATGGTTTGTAGAGAAACCTGATGCTGATGATGGGGCTTTAAAATAAAAAAGTCAGTTCCTTTATTAGAAACTGACTCTCTCTTTAAAATTTGTTCACTTAATCATTAAATTCTACTTCCAGAATTTTAATCTTGTTTAAAGCTTTTTGGATACCTGCTCTGTGCTTTGTCAATAAATCATAATGATCAGCATGGTTCTCATAATGTTTTAGCACATCATCATATTTTTCTAAAGCAGCTTCCTCACCAGTTTTAATCGCATTTAAAATTGCCTTATCTTCATTAGAAGCAAAAGCCTCCTTAATTCCTAACCAAGTTCTGTGCAGTGCACCTAACACTCCACCATCTTCATTGTCAGATTCTCCGCCATGCATTAAAATATGTGCTTTTAATTCTTCTGCATCTGCGCTTCTTTGATTTGAAAATTCAATAAAAGTTGATTTTAACTCTTCAGATTTTACGTGATTTACGGCATCTTTGTATCCTTCTTTACCATCGTTTAAGATGTTGATTAAACCTTTAAGGTCTGCAATAATTTCTTTTTGATCTTTCATAATAGTTGTTTTTTATTTTAATATTTAAAATTGTTGGATAATGTTTTTTGTTAATGTTTGCCACTCAAAATGCTGGATTAAGCTTTGATGCGCTACATTTTCACCATAATATGGAGGATTCACTTTAATATCAATACTTATAGTATTCACCAACCTTTTAAGACTGATCACACATTCTCCAAATTTGATGGGCATAATTAGAGGGTTAAACCTATTGGCATCAATCTCTGAAAGTAAAAGTTTAGTTTCTTCTTCTAAACCATCACTTTCTATAGTTTTTTGGTAGGAGGATACTTTAAGTCTTAAAGAGTTTTTTCCTTCAATATTGAAATCAAAATTTGCTTCAATTAAATCGCCTTCTAACAAATTTCTATCTGTTTCAAAACCATAGCAGTCATAATGCTTTAAAAGTTTTAAATTATCATAATAAATAGGAGTTTTCCATTCTTTCAAATGGTCAAGTCTGCTTACACACTCCTTATAATAATTCTTCGCCTCCCAAGTATCTTTAATTCTTTTTACCTCATTAAACCTTTGAGGTGTTAAAACAAGATCAATCCATCCCCGATTTATAATGTCGTTCATTTTCTTTGGTAGTATACTTCTACTATGCATATACAATACCAGTTTTGTATGTTAAACAATAAGTTAATTCAATTAAATTAGATGCTCATAATTTTCATTTCAGAAATATACTTTGTCATTAAAAGATAAATTGCAAATTTGCGATGTCCAAAAATTTAGCACATTGTCCAGAAAATTATATCTCGCATCCAAATCACCCCGCCGTCAGGAATTATTGAAACTCATGGGTTTCGAATATGA
>JBDSHZ010000122.1:0-14254 GCA_039918235.1 Pelobium sp. | reverse complement strand
TAGCCGTTTCAGTTTATAAACCCTTAGTGCTTTTGCTCAATATTATTGTTTCAGGTTCGGCGTTTTTGCAATTTAAAAAAGCCGATTATTTTAAGTGGAAACTGATTTTTCCTTTTCTCATTACTTCAATTCCATTTGCTTTCTTGGGCGCAAAATTCCCTTTAAAAGGAGAAGTTTATAACCTTTTATTAGGAATAGCACTGTTTTTTCCAATCTTCAGATTATTGCAAATTGGGCCTCAAGATAAAAAAGAAACAAAAGAACTGCCTTTTATTGGAGGATTGTTGTTTGGTGCAGTATTAGGTTTCGTTGCTGGATTATTAAACATTGGCGGGGGGATATTTTTAAGTCCCGTTTTGATTTTAATGGGCTGGGCAAATTCAAAACAATCGGCCGCAGCTTCTGCATTTTTTATATTCTGCAATTCCATCGCAGGTTTGATATCCATAAAAAGTCAGTCTTTTTTTGTTGCTGATCATTCTTGGATTTGGTTTATTGCTGCAATTTCTGGAGGTTTTTTAGGGGCATATTTTGGCAGTAATTTTTACCGACAAAAAACAGTGCGTTATGTTTTGGCTTCAGTAATGAGTGTGGCCTGTATTAAACTTTTATTTTTTTAATGGAAATCACAGATTCTATTGGCCGTCAATTTAAAAACCTAAGGATAAGTTTGCTTAACCATTGCAATTTTGCCTGTGTTTATTGCAATGATGATGAAACTATTACAGTTACTGAGAAAAGCAATTCATTAAATACAAAAGAATTATTGGCTTTAGTGAGCAATCTCCACAATGAATTGAATTTAAAATCTGTTCGTTTAACCGGAGGAGAACCGCTATTGTATGCCGAATTAGTTGAGGTGATTGTGGGTTTATCACAAATGGGAATTCCTACTATCAAAATGACTAGTAATGGTTTTTTATTAGAGAAAAAGGCCAAATCACTTTTTGAAGCTGGCCTAAGAGAAATCAATATTTCTTTGGATGCTGCAAATGTTGCTGATTTTTTCAGGATGACTAGGAGAGACAAGTTTGAAGAAGTGAGGAATGGAATTGATGCGGCCATTCTCGCAGGTATTAAAGTGAAATTGAATACCGTAGTGATGAAAGGGAAAAATGATCATCAAATTATTCCAATTTTGAATTTCGCGAAACAGAGAGCTATTAGTGTCCGGTTTTTGGAAGTGATGGCTATGGGACATTTGTATAGTCAGCAAAATGAATTTCTGTTTTCACAACGGGACATATTGAATACCATTGCAATTCATCATAAATTTGAGGCTTTGCCCAGAGAAAAATCTGCGACAGCCAATTATTGGAAAACTACGGATGGAATTGTTTTTGGGATTATCGCAAACAGCAGTGTGCCTTTTTGTGGCGATTGCGACAGGTTAAGATTAGACCATGAAGGAAATATTTATGGGTGTTTAAGCGTGAATAAACCTATTCCTATTATTCATTCAAATACCAAAGAGGAATATAAAACCAAACTTTTGCAAGCATTAAAACAGAAGCAAAGTGTTAAATTTACAGGGAGTGAATTGAGCATGCTGGAAATTGGTGGATGAATCACATCTCAATACTCAAATCTAATAGAGAATGAAAATTAAAAGTTACGCGATATTAAAAGACTATTTTCCAGCAGAAGTTCAACATTCTTCATGCCCAAAAACTATAGCTGAATTAAAAGAACAACTTTCACAGCAAAACCCATCGGCGAAGGCCATTTTAGATTTATGCAGATTTGCGGTTGACGATGCTTTTGTTTCCTTAAATCATCAGTTGATTGGAAATGAAAAAATCAGTGTGATTCCGCCAAGTAGTGGAGGTTGATATGGAGTACATTTTAACAGAAAAAATAGACATTGCAAAGCTAATTGCAGATTTTGAGGATGACAGTGCGGGTGCGGTAGTTATTTTCAACGGCACAGTTAGAAAGCGAAGCTTGGGAAAAGAAGTTTCCCATCTTTTTTATGAAGCAGCGGAAGAAATGGCCAATAAAATGATGGAAGAAATCATTCAGGAAGCCAAAGAAAAATGGGATTTATCTAGTGTAATTGCTTTTCATAGCATTGGCGAAGTGGCAATAGGAGAGAGCGCAGTCTTTGTTTTAACTTCTTCTCCGCACCGAAAAGAAGCTTATGAATCAAATAGATATATCATTGAAAAAATAAAACACGAGCTACCTTTATGGAAGTGTGAACATTTTGTAGATGGAGAAAAAAAGTGGGGAGGCAATTGTAGCTGTCAGGAAATTACAGGAGATGCCAATGTACATATTTACGATAAGTGATTTGAATATTTAAAATTTTAAGATTTGAGAATACTTATCATTCTTGATAGGGTTGTTTAACTCAATTTTATTATTGAAAATTGATTGATAAAATGAAACCGATAATTGAAATAGAATACTGTCCGAAATGTGGCTGGTTGTTGCGTTCTGCATGGATGGCACAGGAATTATTGAATACTTTTGTGGATGAAATTAAGAGCGTGACTTTAACACCCAGTGAAACAGGAGGCACTTTCTATGTGAAAATAGGAGACCAAATCATTTTTGATAGGAAAGAAATGGAACGTTTTCCTGAGATTAAAGAATTGAAAAAACTGGTTCGGGATGTTGTGAGTCCGGATAAAAACTTGGGACATACGGATCGTTAACTAAACAAAATAATGAAAGGATTAATACTGTGTGGAGGCGAAAGCAAAAGGGCGGGAACTGATAAAGGCTTGAAGCTAGAAAACGGGAAAACTTGGGCAGAAATCATGAATCAAAAGTTGATTGATTTAGGTTTAAGTGTAAAAGTGAGTATCAATAGCAGTCAAATTACAGCATATGAAAATTATTTTGCCAAAGCAGATTTAATCATTGATGATGTTTCTATTCCTGGCCCTTTAAGGGGCATTTTAAGTGCGCACAAGCAATTCCCTGATGGTAATTGGATGGTTTTAGCTTGCGATCTAATTGATATGCAGTTACAGACTATGAAACAGCTAATGGAAAGTTTTAAAATTAATGAAGGGTTTGATTTTTACGTTTATAAAAACGAAAAGCGTTACCAACCGTTCTGCGGAATATACACCGCCAACGGACTGAATAAACTGTTAAGCACTTATCAGAATAAACAAGAAGAGAATTATAGCATGCAACATGTTTTTGATTCTTTTAAAACTTATGCAATACCAATAGCAGAGGAAGATTCATCTTTTAAGAATTATAACAAATAGCCATTCAATCCATATTTTAAGTGGTAAATAGCTATATCAGGATATTCTTTTTTGATTAGCGCAAATGCAAAGGAAGATCTTTTGCCACTTTGGCAAATCAAAACCGTTTTTAGCTGATGATCAATTTCATTAAGGCGGTAGGGCAAAGATGCTAAAGGAACATTCAATCCACCAATATTTTGTTCTTCAAACTCATCATTTTCCCTTACATCAATCAATTGAATATTTTCATTCGCTATCCAATTTTTTAATGTTATAGGATCAATTTCTGTTTCAGCATTTTTGAAATGGTCTAAATTATTGATGAGTTTGTTGTTTTCATCAGCTTTAAAAGAAATTGTTTCTACTTCGTTGTTCAATGAATGATAAACTAGCAGTTTGCCACTTAACACCTCACCAATTTTCGTAATTATTTTGATAGCCTCTTGAGCTTGCCATATTCCAATTAGTCCTGGTAAAACACCTAGAACACCTGTTTCAGCACAATTATTAATGATGCCGTTTTCAGGGATTTTCGGGAATAAGCATCTTAAGGTTGGACCTTTTTTATAATTGAACACAGAAAGCTGTCCTTCATATTCATGTAGAGCGGCATAAACCAATGGCTTTTTTAAAATTACACAAGCATCATTAACCAGATAGCGGGTATTGAAATTATCGCTGCCATCAATGATGACATCATAATCATGAAGGATGGAAAGGCAATTTTCCGGAGCAATAAAAATTGAATAAGACTGGATGTTGACATTTGGGTTTTTCTTGAATAAAATCTTCTTTGCTACTTCACTTTTCTTTTCCCCAATATTTTCTTGGTCAAATAAAACCTGCCTTTGTAAATTTGAAACCGAGACAATGTCTCCATCAATTATCCCTAACTTCCCAACTCCGGCAACAGCCAAATACAACAATACAGGGCAACCCAATCCACCCGCACCAACCACTAATACAGAAGAATTTTTTAGTTTTAACTGAGCGTTTTCTCCAAATCCTTTCAAGGATAATTGCCTACTATATCTATTTTTTTCTTCAGCTGATAAGCTCAAATTCATGCTTTAAATATAAGCATTTTGTGAATTAGGATTCCCTAAATAAGTTTGTACAAAAAGTTCAAAAGTGTGGCCATCTATAGTTACTCATTTCTAAAAAAACGAGGTATTGAAATGGAAATTTTTATGGTTTTAATGGATTTTCATATTTTAATGATGATTAAGCTATAAATATTTATGATATTACCTCACCAATTAGAATATACAAATGAATAAAAGAATAGTAGGGTCTTTGATAGCAATATTACTTGTTCAAATTTTCTTTTCTTGTACACAAGAAAAATCTGGTTTAATTTTAACAAAAGTCAAAGTGGATGCTCCATTTGATATGCCTGAGCTAATAATACCCAACTTTGATAAGTGTAAAGAATTTTTGATTACTGATTTTGGGGCGAAAAATGGAGACAAAGAAAAGAATACCAAAGCAATTGAAATTGCCATTGATAAGGCGAATAAAGCAGGTGGAGGGAAAGTTATCGTCCCAAAAGGGGAATGGCTAACTGGTAAAATACATTTCAAAAGTAATGTAGATTTACATTTAAATGAGGGGTCTGTATTGTTATTTTCAGAAAAGCCTGAAGATTATTTACCCGCTGTACTATCCAGCTGGGAAGGAATGGAGTGTTATAATTATTCTCCATTAATTTACGCTTACGAATGTAAAAATATCGCCATCACTGGAAAAGGGGAACTTAAAGCTAAACTAGATGTTTGGGAAATATGGTATGCCAGGCCACCTGCACATTTGGAAGGACTTAAAAAGCTTTACTATGATGTTGCTTACCATAAGCCGGTTAAAGAGCGACAAATGACAAAGGACAGTGCCAATTTTAGGCCTCAGTTTATTCAGTTTAATAGGTGTGAAAATGTACTGCTTGAAGGGGTTAAAATCACTAACAGTCCATTTTGGACTATTCACCCTTACCTCAGTAAAAGTGTGGTGATTAGAAACATTAATGTTTATGCTCATGGGCACAATAATGATGGTGTTGATCCTGAAATGAGCCAAAACATGTTGATTGAGAACTGTGTGTTTGATCAGGGAGATGATGCAATTGCAGTAAAATCGGGGAAAAACCAAGATGGCTGGCGATTAAACACGCCTTCTAAAAATATTGTAATCCGCAATTGCATGGTGAAAAACGGGCATCAATTATTAGCTATTGGAAGCGAGTTATCTGGCGGGATAGAAAATGTATTCATTAAAGATTGTGTGGTAGCGGATGATGCCAAATTAAACAATCTACTTTACATAAAAACCAATGAGCGCAGAGGTGGATATGTGAAAAATATATACCTCAAAGATGTGAAATGTGGGAATATTGCCGAAGGAATATTAGGAATCGAGACAGACGTCATGTATCAGATGCGTGATCTGGTGAAGACAGTTGAAATAAAATTAACGCCAATAAGTGATATTTATTTAGATGGTTTAACCGCAAAAAGTATAAAGTTTGTTTCAGGTATTCAGGGTCAGGAAGAATTACCTGTTAAAAATGTATTTCTAAAAAATATTAAAGTGGATACGATAAGAGAAAGTAGAATTATAAATTCCAATGTTTTAAACTTCAAAGACGAGAATTGATTTCATCTTTTTAACCCTATTAAGAAAGTTAATATAGCTTATTAAAGCTGGAAATATTTATATTACTCAAATAAAAAAAATCATCATATAATTTAGATCACATCATGAAAAACAAAGTCTCAATTATTATATCAATAGGAGTAGCGTTTCTATTGATAGTTTGCTATGCATTCACTTTGAAACCAATTAAAAAATCAATGGAAAATGCTAGTCTGACATTGCCTTCTGGATTTCATGCATCTAAAATTATTGAAACTATTGGTAAAGCTAGGCATATTGCGGTCACAAAAAATGGAGAAGTTTACATCAAACTATCCCGTTTAGTGAAAGGCAAAGGAATTTTGTTATTGACTGATGATAATAAAGATGGAACTTATGAAGTGAAGTCTAGTTTTGGCGATTACAAAGGCACAGGTATCTATTTAAAAGGAGGCTATTTGTATGCTTCTTCTGACAATGAAGTTTTTCGTTATAAATTAGATACTCAAGAGCATGTGATTGACCCTGAACATCCTGAGAAAGTAGTTGTTGCGCTTTTGGCTGGTAAACAGCATGAGACCAAATCTATTGTGCTGGATGAAAGCAATAATATCTATGTAAATATTGGAGTTAGCTCTAACTCTTGCCAAGAGAATGATAGGGGCTTGCATTCTCCAGGAATGCCTGGATGCCCTTTATTAGATTCTATGGGAGGCATCTGGAAGTTTAAGGCTGATGAGCTGAATCAATCTTATCATAACGGAGAGCGATACGCCACGGGACTTAGAAATGTAGTAGGCTTAGATTGGAACCATCAGAACAACACTTTGTTTGTGATGCAACACGGCAGAGACAATCTTCATTCGGCATGGCCAGAATTATACACTGATCAACAGTCTGCTGAGTTGCCTGCTGAATGTATGTATATGGTTAAAAAGGGAGATAATGCGGGTTGGCCATATATTTATTATGACCATTTACAGCATAAAAAAATTGTAGCTCCAGAATATGGTGGTGATGGCAAAAAAGAAGGAAGTAAAGATTTTATAGACCCGGTGGTTGCATTTCCAGGTCACATGGCACCTAATGGCTTATTGTTTTATACTGGAAATATGTTTCCAGATAAGTATAAAAACGGAGCCTTCGTTGCCTTCCATGGTTCTTGGAATAGATCCCCTGAACCGCAGGAAGGATATTTTGTAGCATTTGTTCCATTTAAGGATGGAAAACCTTCTGGAGATTGGGAACCATTTGCTAAGGGCTTTGCGGGCGTTGAAGAGGTGATGTCACCTGGGCAGGCTCAGCACCGTCCTTGTGGATTGGCACAAGGACCTGATGGTTCAATTTTCGTGACAGATGATGTTAAAGGAGCTGTTTATAAAATAACTTACAGTAAGTAGAAATTAGATGAATGCGCATCATCTCCATAAAAATAATTAAAATTGAATGAAAAAAATTATTTCAATAATGCTGTTTATTATCGGCATGGGCTATCATGCAAGTGCACAAACTAAAAGTACAAATACTAGTTCTACAAGTTTCCAATCTTCTTTAATAAGAGGAAAGGTTATTTATACGCAATATTGCATGCCTTGTCATCAAGTGGATGGGAGTGGGGTGATGAATATGAACCCTCCTTTAATTAAAACAACTTATGTTTTGGGAAATCAGACTGAACTGATTAATATATTGTTAAAAGGAATGAAAAAAGGAGTGGTAATAGACGATGAAGAGTATTCCAATCCAATGCCAGCTGTTAATTTTCTATCCGATCTGCAAGTGGCAGATGTACTGACTTACGTGAGGAACAGTTTTGGGAATAAAGGCAGTGTGATTACTCCAGCACAAGTGAAATTGGTGAGGGCAAAAAAGTAATTTATTTATCTTTTAAAAATAAATAGGTATGTAGCCTAGCTGTTTAGTGCAATTAACCACACGAAAGAAGATTTAGACCTTAATTTAAAGAAAATAAAGCTACAACAATCAGATTTAAGTGAGATAGGGCTTATTTTCGTATTGATTTAAATCAAATAGGAGTTGGAGGCTACAACAGTTGAGCTACTCACCCCATAAGGACTATCTTTTAAGGATGAAACTTACATTTACTGTTGCATAATTAGTTTAGTGAAATATTTAGATCATATTAATACACAATCATAATATTACTGAACAGATAAATCCATTATTAAATTTTAATCAAGTTAGCCCATATTTTAATTTGTAGGCTATATTAAATTAGGTTTATGTTAGCTACTAAAGCTATAAAAATACCATGAAACCTTTTTTTGGTATAAATATTCTCTAAATTTCAATAGAAAATTCCCCCATAAAGCCCCCTAAATTAACTCAGCTAGATTAAAAAAAAAAATATTTTATTTTAGAAGGATGATACAGGACACTGGTTTTTATATTAATTTTTACCTTGCGAGTGACCAATTATTTGATAAATGCCTTATTTTATTAAAAGATATCCATTCTTTGTACTACTTTTTTTAGCACTTTCTGTTTCCTCCTTTTCACAAGGATTGAATAGGCCATCTTTTAAGTTTGATTTTGGATCGGGGCCTTTAAAAAAAGGATATACTGCCGTAACGACTTCTGAGATTTATTCTGATAGAAAAGGATTCGGATTTGATTTCAATACTTTGCCGTCGTTTGAAAATAGTGTAAGAGGCAATGCCTTAAAAAGAGATGATGTAAGTGCAGATAAGCCATTTTATTTTTCAGTAAAAGTTCCAGAGGGCAATTATATGGTGAAAGTTTTATTAGGAGCTAAAAATGGAGCATCAAAAACTACCATAAAGGCAGAATCCCGAAGATTGATGGTAAAGGATGTGACTACTGCAAAGGGAAAGTTTAGAACAGAAACTTTCATAGTAAATATTAAAGATAGAAATATTACAACTGAAAGAAAGGTTGGTTTAAAAGACCGGGAAAACAATAAGCTGGATTGGGATGATAAGTTGACTTTAGAATTTGACCTCCATCCAAGTGTGGCAGCTATAGAAATTATACCGGTGGAGGATCAAATCACTGTTTTTCTAGCTGGTAATTCTACAGTTGTTGATCAAGACGATGAACCTTGGGCGTCTTGGGGGCAAATGATTCCATATTTTTTTAAACCAGGTGTAGCAATTGCTAACCATGCAGAATCTGGCCTAACTCTAGGTAGTTTCTTAGGTTCTCTCCGTTTAGAAAAAATATTAAGTGTAATGAAATCTGGAGATTACCTTTTCATAGAGTTCGGTCATAACGATCAAAAGGAGAAGGGACCAAATGATGGTGCATACAATTCCTATACTGAAAGAATGAAAACTTTTGTGAACAAATTTAGAGCAAAAGGTGGAATTCCAGTAATTGTTACTTCCACAAGTAGAAGGGCTTTTGACGGTGAAGGAAATGTTGCGTCAACTTTAGGTGATTACCCGGATGCGGCAAGAAAAGTGGCAAAAGAGCTACATGTTCCTTTGATAGACCTTAATAATATGACTAAAGTGTTTTATAAAACATTGGGTGAAGAAGGGTCTAAAAAAGCTTTTGTACATTATCCTGCAAATTCTTACCCAAATCAGACCAAACCATTGGCTGATAATACACACTTTAATACTTATGGTGCTTATGAGATTTCCAAGATGATTGTACAGGGAATTATTGATGAAAATATTGAACTGAAAAAATATATCCAACATTTCGAACACTTTGATCCTTCAAGCCCTGATACACTAAGTCTTTGGAATTGGCCGGAGAGCCCACGGAGTGATGTGGTAAAGCCAGACGGTAACTAGTTATTTAACAGTTACTTATATTTATCTTATTTGCAAAGTTATTTAGATAATTATTTTTGAATAATAATATAAAATACAGGATGCCACAGGTTGCGACATCAATCTTATAGTAGTAATTTAGTAGAATATCTAACCAATAGATGCGACCAACCATCGCGAAATTATAAACTAATAAATTAAATAAATATGATTCTAAACGTTTACGCTACAAGTGCATCCGCACATTTTTTAACTTCCCCTAATCATTTTTTTAAAAATTATTGTAATTAACTGTTTTAGTTAAAATTTTTTTGAAAAATTAAAGATCAAACCTTTTTAAATTTTTATTTAAAAATACTCACTCAATTATGTTTAAAATATTGAAAAATATTGCGTTACTGTCTGTGGCAGTGTGTTTAATTCTTGTTTCCTGCAAGAAGAAAGAATTCGAGGACTACTATGCTAGGCCAGACAATTTGGCTGATCCTATTTATCAGCAACTACAAGCAAAAGGAAACTTTACAAGTCTTTTGAAATGTATAGATAAAGCAGGATATAAAGAATCTTTAAGTTCCGGGGGATATTGGACGTTTTTTGCTGCTGATGATGAAGCTTTTAAAGCTTACTTACTAAATACAGGAATGAGTAGCGTTGATCAATTAGATTCTGTTACTGCGAGGCAAATTGTTACTTATAATCTTGTTTATAATGCCTATACGGATATTAATTTGCTTAAATACCAGTCTCCTAGCCAAACTAATGTTTTGGAGCCACAAGTGGCATTTAAAAGAAAAACAGCTTATTATGATTTTGTTTATACCGAGACTGTTAATGGAAAGCCTAAAAAAGTAATCAATACCAATAGGAACTCTGGGGCCTATACCGAAGCTGACAATGGCAATAAATATATTCCGTATTTTTTGGATGCTGGATTAGCAGGTTTAGGGCTTACGGCTAATGATTACACCACTTTTTATCAGAATTCTACTTTTGGTGGTTTTAATATTGCAGGGTCTAAAGTAACTGAGAAGAATGTTGTAGCTGAAAACGGAATTATCCATATTGTAGACAAAGTTAATCTCCCGCCACAGAATATTGATGGTTACATCACTTCAAACGATGATTACAGCGAATTTAAACGCCTTTTAAATTTAGTAGCGACCTATAACTATAATGATGCAGTTACTAAAAGATATCAGGCGCTTTCAAAAAAATCAGATTCTGTTTTTGTGAAAGGATATAATCCAAGTTTAGCTTTTGCACCTAATAATGAAAACTTTTTATCATCAGGTACAGATGGACAAATTGATGGTTATACCATGTTTATTCCAAGAAATGCGGAACTAAAAGCCTATACTAAAAATCTTTTAACATACTATGGAACATTTGAAGCCGCTCCGCCGGTAATACTTTATGATTTTTTAAATGCCCACATGTTTAGAACCAGTGTTTGGCCAAATAAAATCAATTCTGAACTAAACGCGTCTGGTGAAACCGCAACCTTTGCCAAAACAGATATTTTTGACAAAAAAGTATTGAGCAATGGGTTATTTTACGGAATTAAGTCTGTTCAGGATGCAGATGTGTTCAGAACTTTGTATGGTAAGCCATATTTAAATCCAGCTTATACTTTAATGACAAGAGCACTGGATGGGGATGGTTTAAAATCGATTTTAAAAATACCAGCAGCCAAATACACGATTTTTATGATGTCTAATCTGCAAATAAGAGTAGCTGGATATGATTATTATGAGGATCAAGGTAATTGGGGGTATTTGGCAGCCGGAACAACTGGAAACCCTGCTATTAGTGATGTTTCTAAAGCAAAAATATTCAGGATTTTAGAAACTTCTGTTTTAACTACAAGAGCTGGCGAATTAAATAATTTATCGGGCAAAGGAATTGTTGAAGCTTACAATGGCGAATATGTTAAATACAATGCAGGTAAAGTTTATGCCAGTGGTAATGAAGAGACAAACACTCCTGTAACTATTGATAGTTTAAAAGATGTAATAAATGGTAGAGCCTATTACACAAAAGGATTGTTGACTTTTACAGAACAGCCCATCCCTTTTCATATTGAAGCCTTGTCTAAGAAAACCCCCGCAAATTTTAGTTCTTACTGGCAATTTTTGTCAAACTCTCCAATTTACGCCGCTTCCGATAAAAGTATTTTAAAAGTTGATTTAGGAGCTTTCTATACTTTTTTAATCCCAACTAATGCGGCTATCACGCAGGCGGTAAAAGATGGGGTATTACCAGGTAACAAAACAACCGGTGTCCCAAATTTTAAACCTACAGCATCAACTGATATTGATAATGTGCAGAAGTTTATCTATTACCACATTTTAGATAAAAATACGGTGGTTTCTGATGGTAAAAAAGCAGGAGCATTTCAAACCTTGTTAAAAAACAACGATGGCGACGTACTTACGGTTACTGCGGTAAGTCCGAGTAAAGACAATCTGTCTTTTAGAGATTCATTCAATAAAAACGTAAGTATTGATTTAAATAATAGCAATAACTTATCAAACAGAACGGTGATACATTCTTTGAATGCATACCTAAAATATAACGACCAATAACCCTGAAAGATTAAACGTATATGAAAAAAATAATATTTTTAAGTTTGTTTTGCTATGGGATTATTAACCTGATCTCAGTACAACTTTTTGCACAGCAAAAGGTGATAGTAAGAGGTAAGGTAATTGATTCCAAAGATAAATCTACTGTAATAGGGGCTTCAGTTTTTGAAACTGATAAGGATGGCAGGACAGTTTCTGGTACACAGACTGATATTGATGGAAATTATGCATTGAGAGTTTCTGATATGACCAATAAGATTTCTGTTTCCTATTTAGGATATGTTACCTACCGAGTTAACATTGATAATAGAACAGAGATTAATGTCATATTAAAGGCTAACGAATCTGCATTAAAGGAAGTAGTTGTGACTGCTGGAAGAACTGTAAATAATGGAACAGGTTTAAATATAGAAAAAAGAAATTCTACCGCAGCAACCATCACAATTGATGCTAAAGATTTACAGGAACTTCCTGCTGTATCAATAGATCAGGCTTTACAGGGAAGAATGGCAGGGGTTGATATTGGTACTACATCAGGAGATCCTGGTGCACCTATGTCTATCAGAATTAGAGGTACATCTTCTATTAATGGTTCTGCTAACCCATTAATTGTTTTAGATGGACTGCCTTTTGATACGGAAGTTCCTTCAGATTTCAACTTTGGTACCGCAGATGAAAACGGATATGCACAGTTATTGAATATTGCTCCAACAGATATTTCAGAAATAACAGTGTTAAAAGATGCGGCTTCAACTGCCGTTTGGGGTTCAAGAGCAGCAAACGGAGTATTAATTATCAATACCAAAAGAGGAATTATTGGTAAACCGCAGTTAACTTACAATTTTAAAGGATCTGTTTCTAAACAACCTAAAAGCATTCCATTATTAAATGGTAATCAGTATGCCACACTTATTCCTGAGGAAGTATCCAACGGTGATGGAAATCCTTTAGATATTCAAAGTAATAAAGAGTTTTCATTTGATCCTTATGATCCGTATTGGTTTTATAATTACAGTAACAATACGGATTGGATTAATGCGATTACACAAACAGGATATATACAGGATCATAATGTTTCCATGACAGGTGGTGGTGAAAAAGCCAGATATTATGCTTCATTGGGTTATACCAACCAACAAGGAACCACAGTAGGGACTGATTTAAAAAGATTATCTGCTAAAATAAACTTGGATTACAACGTGTCATCAAGAATTAGATTTAGAACTGATATTACTTTTACGCACTTAGACAATAATCAGAATTTTAATGGAGATATACGTGGGGTAGCCTATAATAAAATCCCAAATATGGCTATTTACGAGTTTGATTTTTACGGAAATCAGTCTCCGAATTATTTGTCACCGGCATCCAATGTCCAGGGTGGGTTTTCATTTGATGTAGATAAAAATAAAGCTGAAGGTACTTACAATCCAGTGGCTTTAGCATTGCAAGCGGTAAATAAGCAAATCGGTAACCGTGTTTTACCTCACTTTTACTTACAGTATGATATCGTTCCGGCATTATTATTATCAACATTTGACGTTCAGTTTGATATCAATAACAATAAGCAAAATACATTTTTACCGCAAATTGCTACAGGAAGACCTAATACAGAAACGGTAGTCAATAGAGGTTCAGATAGCGATGGTGAATCTTTTGGAGTAACCACTAAATTGAATTTTGTATTAACCCCTAAATTAAAAAACGAGAAAAATACATTACAAGGTTTATTATCCTTGCAAACTAATGATTCCAGATACCTTTCTTATAATGTATCTACTTCAAATACTGCATCCTCCTTGTTAAATGATCCTTCTGATCCATCAAGAACGATCAATTCTGACTTATCTTTAAGAGCTAGTCAGGGCGAAAATAGAAGCGTTGGTGCTCTGTTACAGGCACAATATAGCTTGTTAGATAAATATATTATCAATTCTGCCATCAGAGTGGATGGCAACTCTAGATTTGGTCCGGCAAACAGATATGCGGCATTCCCTTCCTTATCAGTAAGATGGAGGGTATCAGGTGAAAACTTCATGAAAAAATATGATTTCATTGATGATTTGAG
>JBDSHZ010000121.1:0-46108 GCA_039918235.1 Pelobium sp. | reverse complement strand
AATTTGTCAGCAAGCCCATCACATTTACAAGTTCATCATGGGAACAACCGCGGTTAAGCTGCTTTAAAGTGTGATTGTAAATAGACTCCATTCCCATTTCCAGGTCCACATCTACCCTATCGGTATAGCTTTCTAATAAGGCAATCTTTTCCAAATCAATACAATCTGGTCGCGTACCTACAGAAAGTCCCACTACGTTGGTCATATCCACACTCAAAGCTTCGTCATACATTAATTTAAGGTAATGTGCCGGTGCGTAAGTATTGGTATTTGGCTGAAAATAAATAATGAATTTTTCTGCCTTATAATGTTTCCAAGCCCGTTCCATTCCAAACTCAATCTGCTCTTTCATGGAGTTCATGGTGCGGGAAGTGGGGGTAAAAGAATCTACATTGCAATACGTACAGCCTCCGTAACCTTTAGAGCCGTCCCTATTGGGGCAGGTAAAGCCACCGTCAACAATTACTTTGTATACCCGCTTCACTTTATACTTGTTTTTAAGGTGTGCGCTGTAGTAATTATAATTCTTTTCTCCGAAGGCTAATGCTTTTTCCAATGTCAAATGATATTTTTGCAAAGATACAAATTGAAAACTAATCTAAATAAGGTGTAGCGATGCTGAGGATTTATTACAAAAGAAACACACGACTGGCTAAAGAAACGGATGTGGATTCCATTAGGGATATTCCAATGGAGAGTTTGGTTTGGGTTGATCTGCAAAATCCTACGGAAGAGGAAAAAGTAACCATTGAGACCTACTTTGATATCAAATACTCCTCAGAAGAAGAATCTCAGGAGATTGAAAGTTCTTCCCGTTTTAGTGAGATGGACAATGAAATCATCATCAACTCCAACTTCCTATCTGTCAGAGAAAATGGGTTTGAGTACAATCCGGTTTCCATTATTTTGGAAAAAGGAATTCTTTTCACCTATCGGGATGAGGATATCAAAACTTTTAGCGAATCGGTAAAAAAAATCAAAGCAAATCCTACTTTATACGTGAATGGTTATCAGATTCTTTCCACCATTTTAGAAACCTGTATTGATCAGGATGCAGATTTAATTGAGAGTATTGCCAGAGAAATTGCTGAGCTGAACAAAAGCTTAAAAGCGACCAATGAACGCGTGGACGAAGATGACCTTTTAAAAATATCCTCTTTGCAGAATGAGAATATGATGCTGCGTGAAAACATCATTGATAAACAAAGAATGATGTCGGCATTGATGAAATCTTCTACCTTTCCGCAGGAATTTATGGGCGTTTTAAGAATCATGATTAAGGACATCAGCTCTTTGCTGGAACACAATAAATTTGCTTTTGAGCGTTTGGAATACCTTCAGGATACTTTTATGGGTCTGATCAATATCGAACAGAATAGGATCATAAAAATCTTTACTGTTGCCACGGTAGCTTTTATGCCTCCTACCCTTATTGCCAGCATTTACGGAATGAATTTTAGAGTGATGCCAGAACTGGATTGGGGTTTTGGATATGGGGCTGCTATTTTCCTAATGGTGCTCTCCTCTTTAGGAACTTTGGTGTATTTTAAGAAGAAAAGATGGCTGTGATAGGGTTGAAAGTTTAAGGTTGAAAGTTAAAAGTATTTTATCAGACCTAAACTTTTTACTTTACACTTTTAACTTTTAACTTATTTCCTATTCAATACGCCCCTCACCAAACACATAAACCATGCATCAGGTAAAATTCTTCGTATAAAAAGCAAAAATGGAGCACCGCTACCTACGGCATATCTCAATTTAAAACTGTTGCTATTTGCTGCTTTCCAAATGGTTTTAGCTACCACTTCCGGACCTGGGGCTTTTGCCGCGGCTTTCAAGAAATTGGCTTTTACCTTGTCTACATAATTGTCGTATACTTTTAAACCTTCTTTTGTTAAAGTATCGGCAGATCTATCGTAGAAATCTGTTCTGATGGCGCCTGGCTCAATGATTTTTATTTTGATATTGAAAGGTTTCAATTCAAAACTTAGCGATTCAGAAAAACCCTCTACCGCCCATTTTGTGCCGTGATATAAGCTGTATAAAGGAAAAGTCATACGTCCACCTACAGAAGCCACATTAATAATTGTTCCGCCTAGCTGTTTCCTGAAATAAGGGATAAATTGCTGGCAAACGCTCATTAAACCTATCACATTGGTATCAAACTGTTTTGCAATCTGGTATTTATCTGCCGCTTCAAAAGGGCCTAAAGCTGCATAACCTGCATTATTCACCAGCACTTCTATGGTTCCAAAATCCTGAACCGCCCATTCATAAGCCCTTGAAATGCTTTCCTCATCTAAAACATCTAAAGCATAACATTTAATGCTCTTATATTTAATGAGTTCCTGCTCTTCTTCCGGCTTACGCATGGTGGCGGCTACGTTCCAGCCTCTCTCTGCAAAGTAAATGGCAGTGGTTTTTCCTATTCCGGATGATGCGCCTGTGATGAAGATGGTTTTAGACATGTTTTTAGTTTTGATACTGATTACAAACATCAATCCACAATCATAAACCTAAACTTTTATACCCATTCTGATTTCAGTCTTGTAAAATCAATTTTACAGGTATTCAAATTTTATGCTTTATGAGTTCAAAAACGTAAATTTGAGCATCCTTTCTAAGGATTTAATCCAATACCATGCAAGACGCCACCATATATAAACCTCAACATAAAATAAGATTTGTAACCGCTGCTTCCCTATTCGACGGTCATGATGCTACCATTAACATCATGAGAAGGATTTTGCAATCTTCTGGTGCTGAAGTAATCCATTTGGGGCATAACCGCTCGGTGGATGAAGTGGTGAACTGCGCCATACAGGAAGATGTTCAGGGTATTGCCATGACTTCTTACCAAGGCGGACATACTGAATATTTCAAATACATGTATGATTTATTGCAGGAGAAAGGTGCAGGACATATCAAGATATTCGCTGGTGGCGGAGGCGTAATTCAGCCTGATGAAATTAAAGAATTAGAGGCTTACGGCATCAATAAAATTTACTCTCCAGATGACGGCCGAAGCATGGGTTTGCAAGGCATGATTAATGACATGTTGCAGAAAACCGATTACCCAACCATTCAAAAATTAAACGGAGAGATCAAAACTTTAACCAATAGAAATGTAAAATCTATTGCGGCTGCAATTTCTGTTGCAGAGAATTTTCCTGCTGAAGCAACCGACTTTTTAAAAGAAGTTCAAAAGCTCATCGGCAATAAAACCATTCCTGTTTTAGGCATCACAGGAACTGGTGGCGCAGGAAAATCATCTATGGTAGATGAATTGGTGCGTCGTTTTTTGGTAGAGACGGATAAAACCATGGCCATCATTTCTGTAGATCCGTCAAAAAGAAAAACAGGCGGTGCTTTGTTGGGAGATCGGATCCGCATGAATGCGATTAACAACTCCCGAATCTATATGCGCTCCTTGGCAACCCGTCAGGCGAATTTGGCTTTATCCAAATATGTGCAGGGATCCATCAACATCTGCAAAGCCGCAGGTTTTGATTTAATCATTGTGGAGACTTCCGGAATTGGACAGTCGGATACAGAAATTACCGAACATTGCGATGTTTCTTTATATGTGATGACGCCGGAATTTGGGGCAGCTACGCAGTTAGAGAAAATAGACATGTTGGATTTTGCCGACATGGTGGCCATCAATAAATTTGACAAACGCGGTGCTCAGGATGCTTTACGCGATGTAAAAAAGCAGTACAAGCGCAACCATATGATATTTGATGCCAAAGACGAGGATTTACCTGTTTATGGCACCATGGCTTCCCAGTTTAATGATCCGGGAACCAATAATTTATTTTCGGCTTTGATGAATAAAATCACCGAAAAAACCGGGATAGACTTTAAAGCCAAAATGGCTTTCACCAAAGAAGAATCAGAGAAAGTATACATTATTCCACCAAACAGAACCCGTTATTTAGCGGAAATTGCAGAAGCGAATCAGGCTTATGGAGAATGGGTAAACATACAATCTAAACTCGCCCAACAATTATTCCAGTTGCATGGCACCATTGAATTGTTAGCAAATCATCAGGCTAAAGCCGAAGAAATTGAATCTTTGAAAAAGCTTTACAGCGAAATTGAAGAACAACTGGACGGGGAATGCAGAAGGTTATTAAGGCAATGGCCAGCAACGGTAAAACAATACCAGTCAGATTATTTCATTTACAAAGTTAGGGACAAGGAAATTAAACAATCCTTATTTACCGAATCACTTTCTAAACTCAAAATCCCAAAAATTTCTTTACCGAGATATGAAGCTTGGGGAGATATTTTAAGATGGTTGTTGACAGAAAACCTGCCTGGGGAATTCCCTTATGCAGCCGGTGTATTTCCGTTAAAACGGGAAGGCGAAGACCCAACACGTATGTTTGCCGGTGAAGGCGGACCAGAGCGTACCAATAAACGTTTCCATTATGTGAGTTTAGGTCAACCAGCTAAAAGACTTTCCACAGCATTTGATTCGGTGACTTTATATGGCGAAGACCCGCATGTGCGTCCGGATATTTATGGTAAAATTGGTAATTCTGGGGTGAGCATTGCCACCTTAGACGATGCTAAAAAACTCTATTCCGGTTTCGACTTATGCGCACCGGCCACTTCCGTTTCTATGACCATCAATGGTCCAGCGCCTATGCTTTTAGGCTTCTTTATGAATGCTGCCATTGACCAACAATGCGAACAATACATCAAAGAAAATAGCTTAGAAAAAGAGGTGTCAGAAAAGATTGATAGCATCTATAAAGAAAAAGGAACTAAAAGACCGCATTATGAAGGCAAGTTGCCCAACGGGAATGACGGTTTAGGTTTAATGCTTTTAGGCGTTACTGGAGATCAGGTTTTGCCTGCCGATATTTATGCTCATATAAAAGCTAAAGCCATTGCCACTGTTCGTGGTACAGTGCAGGCAGATATTTTAAAGGAAGACCAAGCACAAAATACCTGTATATTTTCTACCGAATTTGCTTTGCGGATGATGGGCGATATCCAACAATATTTCATCAATGAGAAAGTAAGAAACTTTTATTCTGTTTCTATTTCCGGTTACCACATTGCTGAGGCAGGTGCCAATCCGATTTCTCAATTGGCTTTTACCCTTTCAAATGGTTTCACTTTCGTGGAGTATTATTTGAGTAGAGGAATGGACATTGATGACTTCGCTCCTAACCTCTCCTTCTTTTTCTCTAACGGGATTGATCCGGAATATGCGGTGATCGGCCGTGTGGCCAGAAGAATCTGGGCAAAAGCCATTAAACAGAAATACAAAGGAAACGACCGTTCTCAGAAACTGAAATACCATATCCAAACATCAGGTCGCTCTTTACATGCGCAGGAAATTGATTTTAACGATATCCGTACCACCTTACAAGCGTTATATGCGATTTACGACAATTGTAATTCCTTACATACCAATGCTTATGACGAAGCCATCACCACCCCTACGGAAGCCTCTGTTAGAAGGGCAATGGCGATTCAGCTCATCATCAACAGAGAATTAGGCTTGGCAAAAAATGAAAATCCTTTACAGGGTGCTTTCATCATTGAAGAACTCACCGATTTAGTAGAAGAAGCGGTATTAACTGAATTTAAACGCATCAACGACCGTGGCGGAGTTCTCGGCGCTATGGAAACCATGTACCAACGTGGTAAAATTCAGGAAGAATCGCTCTATTATGAAACTTTGAAACATACTGGTGAATTTCCAATTATCGGGGTAAATACATTCTTGAATAAAGAAGGTTCACCAACGGTAAGTCCGGGTGAAATTATTAGAGCAACTGAAGAAGAAAAGCAATTGCAAATTGGAAATTTAAAAGCTTTTCAAGATAGAAACAGCAATTTAACCGAAGCTTTACTAAAAGATTTACAGCTCAAAGCTATCCATGGAGAAAATATTTTTGAAGGTTTAATGGAAGCCACCAAAGTTTGTTCTTTGGGACAGATTTCTAATGCACTTTATGCAGTTGGTGGACAGTATAGAAGGAATATGTAAGGTTTGAGGTGGATAGTTTAAGGAGCAATAAACTTTTGTGAGTCTGAAGACTCTTTCCTAATTATTTTATCAGTAGTCACGCTTCGCTTAAGTCTACGGACAGAAAAGTTTAAAATAACATTGTAAACGTGGATTATACAGAAAGGCTTTATAATGAACTGATAATAGAAGAAAGTTTACTTTGGTATGTTTATACAGACCATACCACAAAAATAATGGTCAAAGCACCTACTATTGCCCTTAAATCCATCTTTAAAGGTTGTAAAGTTGAACTCTTATTTGGCAAAGACTTAAGTTCAGAAGAATCCTTTTTTCATATTGGAATAAAAATTCATGACATCCCAACAAATGGTCTTATAATTATTAAGACATCCCGTTTTATTGAAGATCATATTTCACTTCATGAGGTCATGAAACAAGAAAGAACATATGTTGAGTTTTACAATGAGCTTAATATGTGCTGTATGTACAGCTATCTTTCAATAGATAGTGCTGACCGAAATAAAGTTTTAACTCTATTAGAAAATTTAGATCAATTATATTCAGGAGACTTGAATGATAAAGCAATTCACTCATTAGATTGTTTTGAATATTCAATTGATGAGTCATTTAAAATTTCAAATGTAGGGCGAATTGATATATTAAAAATATCAATTGTGTTTTCAGGTCTAAAAACACTGATAATTGATTATGTAGGACTTAATGAATCTAATGAAATTATTTTAGATGATTCAAATGAAGGTGATTACTTTGAGAAACAGATTTGGGCACTATTAGACAATATATTCCCTTTTAATACTTACAAAAATCCAATAATTATAAAAAATTCGAAGACAAGAGAATTAACGGACATATTTGCCTACTATGATAAAGGTGTTTTCCTAATAGAAATAAAAGCAATGGCAGTGTTAAATATAAAAGACAACCAGCTAATTGAACGTAAAATTTCAAATGTTCAAAAACAGATATTCAAAGCAATAAAACAATTAGTAGGTGCGAAAAAAGTTATAGCTAATAAGACACCTATTTTTAGCACAAATCGTATTGAACTTAAATTTAAAAAAGAAATAACTCCACATTGTATTGTATTAGTAAATGAACTAATCCCATTTGGTAATTGGAAAAAAATTGAGAATGAAATTTTTAAAACAATTAATATTGAGAATATCCATCTAAATGTTCTTGACCATGTAGAATTCATGAAATACGTTATAGCTAGTAATGGTAGCAAAGAATTTTTCGACAATCTACTAATTGAAAGAGTTAAATTTTTTATTGAAAAAAAGAATATTTTCTTAAAATCAAGTTATTAGCCCCATCTATCAGTTAAGTTCTGCAACGTCTCTCGGATTCACAAATAAATAAGAGTCTTATGAATATTTAACCAATCAAAAAAAATGGTGATGTTGTTATAATTTCAGGCTTATATTTTTAATTCTTTGTTTTAAGTAGAAAATCAGCCTTTAATTAACAATTCGCCCACCCGAACTTGCAATTCTTTCCAGCAAACTTCAGTTGAACATACTGTTCTGCATGTTAGCAAATCGAATCTCAAAAATTATAAATTAAGTGGCTTTCTAATTTGCGCCGATTAAAATGAATTATCAACTAAATAAAGTTTGCATTTTGAAAACTTTTATTACATTTGTATGTGAAAGTTTTAGTTAAAAAAACAATTTTGTTTTACACTCAAAAATACCCGACTGCTTCCATGCAATTGTTAGTTTGGTATTCTGAGTTTTCTAAACATAATTTTTTAAACTTTAATAGTCTGAAATCAGTTTACGGTAATGCAAGTATTGTCAGCAATAACAGAGTCGTTTTCAATATAAAAGGAAATGATTTTCGATTAATTGTTTCCGTCAATTTCATACAACAAGCGTGTTATGTAATTTGGTTTGGGACACACAAAGAATATGATAAAATAGACGTTGAAAATATTGCATTTGATACCTCAATACTAAAATTTAAAATCTCTTAAAATGAATTGGAAAGTATTAAAAACAGAAGATGATTATAACAAAGCTTCATTAAGGTTAATGGAAATTTTTGATGCAGAACCTAATACCTTAGCATCCGACGAATTAGAATTATTAATTGTTTTGATAAAAGACTATGATGACCAGCATTATCAATTACCTGAATTGGATGCTATGGAGGTTATTAAATTTAAGATGCAGGAAATGGGTATAAAAGCAAAAGATTTAGAACCAATCATTGGAAGTAAAGGACATGTTTCTGCTGTACTTTCCGGTAAGAGAGAAATTACTTTAAAGATGGCCCAGAAGTTAAAAAACTATTTTAAAATACCTGCTGAGGTATTTTTGCATAATGCATAACCTTTACTTTAGAAATAGTACTTTAAACCTTCTTAGAATTTAATCCTATCCAAAATGAACAACAGATTTGTCACCATTAGAGCATACATTTATCCACATGAAGCTCAAATGGCGAAAAGCATTTTAGAAGCAGAGGGGATTAATTCATTTTTAAAAGATGAACTTACAATTCAAACCAATAATTTTTATTCTAATGCTTTAGGAGGTGTAAAACTCCAAGTACCGGAAGAAGATTTAAAAAGCGCTTTTGAGATTCTTAAAGATTCTGGTTTTGACATTGAAGGGAATCTTTCTCAGGGTGAGCCAGTAATCCTGACAAAAAACAATGAAACTGATTTAACAAAATGCCCATTTTGCGGTTCAGTTAATCTTCTCAAATTCAAATACCCTGATAAGTTATCTGCTTTTGTGTTTTTGGTGTTGGGTTTTCTAATTCCATCATCTAAAAGAAGTTATAAATGTGCTGATTGTGACAAAGAGTGGAAGTATAAATAAGGTTTCATAAATTTATCATCATGAACTATTTCTATTCATTAAAAATCAATAAATTTATTTAGCAATTAAATCAACACTGCTCATGCCAAAAGAAATGTACATCAAAAAGTCAATCGAAATTGATAAACCAATAATTGAGGTTTATGAATTCTTGAAACTTATTAGAAATCATAATCAATTTAGTGTTTGGAATATGGCTGATCCTCATCAGAAAGTCACAAACTCAGGTGAAGATGGAACTGTGGGGTATATTTATTCTTGGGATAGTAAAATGAAAAATGTGGGTGCCGGAACTCAGGAAATCACGGAAATGAAAACGAATGAATTTATTGCATACGTGATTCGTTTTGATAGACCTATGAAAAATTTGGCTCAGGCGAAATTTATATTAGAAGAGTTGACTGGAAATAGTACAAATGTGAGTTGGGAATTTAGAGGCCCGACCAAATTCCCAATGAGTTTATTTAAAGGGATTTTTGAAAAAATGCTGGGTAAAGACATGGCTAAAAGTATGGATAATCTGAAAGCTGTTCTAGAAAAATAATCGAATTGTTTTAATTTGATATTCTATATTTTTTTTAAGCTCTATTTACCAATATTCAATAAATGTCGAAAAAAATAGGATTGAAAGAAGCCATTTCCATTGGCATAGGCGGTATGGTGGGCGGTGGTATTTTCGCAGTTTTAGGGCTAGCAGTTTCTTTAGGGAAAGGTGGGACGCCTGTTTCTTTTTTGATTGCAGGCTTTATTGCTTTACTTACCTGCTATAGTTATTCCAAGCTTTCCATCAGTTTTCCTGATAGTGGCGGAACGGTAAAATTCATCAACGAAGGTTTTGGGAAAGGCATTTTTAGTGGCGGCACAAATAATTTATTATGGATGAGCTATATCATTATGCTGTCGCTTTATTCGGCTGCTTTTGGTTCTTATGCTCCTAATTTATTGGCCTTAACTACAAGCAAAAATCTGGACCAACACATCTACAGCAGCGCCATCATTATTTTAGCAACAGCAGTGAATTATTATAGCATTAAAGTAGTCGGGAAAATTGAATCCTATGCGGTAGTAATCAAATTGGTTATCCTTATCGGATTTGTGTTTGTTGGAGCTTATGGCTTATTCGGGAATGAGAATATCGGGCAGTTAAATACAGAAAATTGGGAAAGTCCTTTTAAATTGATAACGGCTGGGATGGTGATCTTTGTAGCTTATGAAGGTTTTGAGCTGATTGCCAATGCTGCTCCTGATATTGAAAATCCAGAAAAGAACATTCCAAGAGCTTATTTCTTTTCGGTAATATTTGTGATTATATTATACATCCTGATCGCCATCATTACAGTTGGATCTCTCCCCTTTTCGGAGATTGCAAAAGCAAAAGACTATGTTTTAGCTGAAGCTTCGAAACCATTATTGGGCACTATTGGATTTACAGTGATTACCATTGCCGCCTTACTTTCTACTTTCTCAGCCATAAATGCAACCTTATATGGTGGCAGTAGGGTGAGTTATGAAATAGCTGAAGATGAAGAACTTCCGCATGAACTGAGTGCAAAACTTTGGAACCAGCCTGTAGGATTAATCATTACCGCAATTGCTACTTTAATCATCACTAATACTTTAAACCTTGAAAGTATTTCTACCGCGGGAAGTGTAGGTTTCTTACTGATTTTTGCGATAGTAAATTTTGTTGGATTTAAATTAGCTAATCAATTAAATGCCAATAAAATAATTCCGTTTATGGGCTTTATTTTATCTTCAGTGGCTATGGTTGTACTCACAGTACAACAAATTGGCGACAATCCCATCGGCATCACAATTTCTTGGGGGATTATATTTGTTTGTTTTATATTGGAGTGGTTATATAAGAAAACGGAGGTCTTTAAATCCTAAATTTCAGCTTCTTTAAAAATAAATTTAAAAACAGAATCCTTTCTATTTATAAAAAATTAGACAAGTAAAATTAAAGAAATGTGATTGAATTAAATCTCTCAAAAAACAATGCTATCAAATCAATGTTATCAACAATTCAAAATATATACAATAAAACGATGATAAAAGCTTTCCTTTTACCCTTACTAGCAATTGCATTAGCAAGTTGCAGTAGCAGTCAAAAAACAAGTAATGGCACCAATTCTTTGTCAAATGACAGTACCACAGTTTCAGATTTCAGCCTTACTCCTATTGAGCATGCTTCTGCATCTTTTTCTTGGGATAAAACTCAATTTTATATTGACCCTGTTGGCGGTGCAGAAAAATTTGCTGGCCAGCCTAAACCTGATGTGATTTTAGTAACTGACATTCATGGAGATCATTTAGATTCGGCTACTTTAGCTAAAGTAATTACAGAAAACACTAAAATAGTGGTTCCTCAGGCAGTGGCAGATCTATTGCCTGAAGGAATGAAATCAAAGCTGACGATTGTTGCTAATGATGAAACGATTGAACTTAACGGTTTTAAAATCACTGGCGTTCCTATGTACAACTTAAGAGAGGAAGCCAAACAGTTTCACACTAAAGGAAGAGGAAATGGCTATGTGATTGAGAGAAACGGCATGCGTGTTTACTTTTCTGGAGATACAGAAGACACTCCTGAAATGCGCAGCCTTAAAAATATTGACAAAGCTTTTGTATGTATGAACTTGCCTTACACCATGACGGTTGAAAGTGCTGCCGATGGCGTTTTAGCTTTTGCTCCAAAGCAGGTTTACCCGTACCATTACCGTGGTGAAGGTGGATTAAGTGATGTAGGAAAATTTAAAGAACTAGTAAACAAGGGCAATCCGAATATTGAGGTTGTTCAACTTAATTGGTATCCTGAATCAAAATAGAATCGGAAAATATTTTCTATAAAACAAAAAAAAGGAGTCTTTATAGGACTCCTTTTTGTTTATTGTGCTATTTCTGAATTATGGCCAAATACCCATGTTTTGATAAGAAATGGCCACTTTATCAATTGCAGCAACAAATGCTGCAGTTCTTAAACTATCAATATTTTTAGTCATTTTTAGCTCCCTAATTTCATGATAAGAACGGATCATGGTATCTTCTAGTCCAGAGTTTACCAATTCCAGTTCAGAAGCCCCTTTTGCGACTACCAAACGCTGTTCTGTGGTTAATTTAACGCCCGTAGCAGATTCTATCATGTTCATGATGTTGATATTTGAATTCTCATCATAACGGCGTCCCATACGTCCAAATGCAACGTGAGAGAGATTCTTTAACCATTCGAAATAAGAAACAGTAACCCCACCTGCATTTGCATACATATCAGGAATAATGATCCCTCCATTTTCTATAAACATTGCTGCCGCTGCAGGAGTAGTTGGCCCGTTAGCCCCTTCAGCTATAATTTTCGCCTGTATTCTAGCAATATTCTTTTCTGTAAGCTGATTCTCTAATGCTGCAGGAACCAAGATATCACATGGCTGTTCTAAACCTTCGGCAGAATTTGAAAAATCCATTTTTGATTTTGAATAGCCCAGAATAGATCCTGTAGTTTTTCTGTGGTTAAAAACTTCATCTAAATCAAACCCATCTTCATTGTAAATAGCTCCTTCATATTCGCAGAAACCAACAACTGTAGCACCAAATTCAATTAGGAATTTTGCAGAGTGGTATCCAACGTTTCCTAAACCCTGAACAATTACTTTCTTCCCCTCTAATCCTGCTGATAAGCCTAAAGCCTTCATATCATCAGCAACAGAAACACATTCTCTAATTGCGTAGGCAACACCTCTTCCTGTAGCTTCTCTTCTTCCTGCTATACCGTGTAAGGCAATCGGCTTTCCGGTAACGCATCCTAAAGCATCTAATTGCCCAGGATTCATGGTTAAGTACGTATCTGCAATCCAAGACATTTCTCGTTCTCCTGAACCGTAATCCGGTGCAGGAACATCAATACCTGGACCAATAAAATTTTTCTTGATCAATTCTACCGTGTATCTTCTGGTAATGGTTTCAAGTTCTGCTACCGTATAATTTTTTGGATTGATTTTAATTCCTCCTTTTGCTCCTCCAAAAGGTACATTTACAATGGCACATTTATAAGTCATTAATGCCGCAAGCGCCATAACTTCATCCTCATTTACCATTTCGCTATAGCGAATTCCGCCTTTTGTAGGTGACATGTGGTGGGAATGCTCTACCCTCCAAGCATGAATAATTTCGAAACTGTTTCCTCTCTTGATTGGAAACTGAAAACGGTAAACACTGTTACATGCTTTGATCTGACTGATCAAACCTTTGTCGTGATCGGTATATTTCGCAGCTTGATCTACAAACCCGCAAACATCATCATAAAAATGTGGTTCTTCTGAAAGTAAAAGCTCATTAGGATTGGCCATAACGCTATAATTTGTTTAAAATGGAAATGAATTTTATTGCAAAGTTGAGGTAAAAAAAATCAAATTTACAAATCAAAAATCGATAGTGTGCGTTCTACACCTCTATTATTACGATCTAAATAGTGCTTTAGATTGTTTAAACTATACTTTTGAACTATTTAGAATTTTCAATTTTTTTTACTCTTTTATCAATAGTAAACAAATAAATAATGAAAGCCACAAAAAGCATCACTAATACAGCTACTACAACATAAATTTTACCTGAGCTCCTGAGCTCATCGGCCATTTCTATCTGCCCTTCTTGAGCGAAGGTAACCAATGACATCAATATGATGCCAAGTAATGAAATAAGCTTCTTCATGAGTTGATTTGATTTTGTTTGTTTTCTATTAATCTGATGCGGTACCTAAGGGTCATGATCCATGCTGACATTAAACCCCAACCTATCATTGCTGGGTAAAGCACCAATTTCATATTGCTGTCTAAATCATATTGCCCAAATGCAGGGTTTCCTCCATTTCCAGGATGCAATGAATCTGTTAACCTTGGCAGTATAAATATTAAAACTACCATAACCGGAAAGGCAAAAATATTGTAAACTGAAGAAATTCTGGCTCGCTTCTGTTCTTCTTCTAAAGATCCTCTTAAAACGATATAAGCCAGATAAAGTAAGGTAGCTATTGCAGAACTATTTAATTTAGGGTCATTTGGCCAATAATCGCCCCAAGTAAAGTTAGCCCAAGTCATGCCTGAAGCAAAACCTACCGCTGCAAACATTAACCCTGTGTTTACAGCTTCAACGGCCATTAAATCATGATTTGGATGATTACTTTTTAAATATTTGATACTGTAAATTACAGAAACCAGGTACGCTATAAACATCCCTATCCACATTGGGACATGGAAATAGACTGTTCTGATACTTTCATGTAATATTGGAAGCGCTGGAACATTAATTAACAGCCCACCTATTACAGAATATAGAACCAATACTGACGCCAGTATTTTCCACCAGTTTTTATGCATTTCTAATGATTTTTAATCTCGCCAAAGGTAAGGAAATAGTAGTAAAGATATCACAATTACAATGGCATTTATGGCACATAAAACACCAATTTCATCCAAAGAAACTGACCTATCTAAACCATCCATTGCATTCTTAGACAATTTGATGATGAGTATGAGTAACGGAATGATTACAGGGAAACTTAGTATTGCCATTAAAGTTCCATTATTGCCTGCTTTAGAGGCAATAGCTGCTATCATGGTGAATACTGTTGAAAAGCTGATGGCTCCGAGTATTACTGCCCCAAAATATAAAAGGCGGTCTCCCACCTCATTCTGAAATACAACGCTGTAAAAAACCAGTGCAATTACCGACATCAATATCATCAACAAGATGTTATAGATGATTTTGGAGATAATGATTGCCTGTGGACTAGCTATTTGATAGTAATAAAGCAAACGACCTTTATTTTCCTGCATAAAACTTTTAGCAATGGCATTAATGGCCGCAAAAAGCATAATGATCCAGAATAAGGCATTCCATACCAATGGAGGTGTTGTTTTAAAAGAAAGGTAGCATACAAATACAGTAGAGATTACATATAATAGTATACCGTTTAAAGCATATTTAGAACGCCACTCTAATACTATTTCCTTTTTTAACAGATATTGTACCTGCGCCAACAAATTCATGGCTGTAAAGTTAAATGTTTATGGGAGTAATGCCCTATTCATGATTTAAAATATTGCTATTTACACAATACCTTTGAAATCAGGCGGTGAAGATCATCAGGTACAAAAGGTTTGGTCAATACTTCATTCATTCCTGCATGAAGTGCCAACTCCCTATCATCCTCTAAAACGGCAGCTGATAAAGAAATAATTTTTACTTCTTTTTTATTTCCTTCAAACTCTTTTCTAATTTTTCTTGCAGTTTCAAAACCGCCCATTTCAGGCATGTGGGTATCCATTAAAATCAAATCAAAATCCTGTTCTTTTAACCTTTCCAAAACTTTTAAGCCAGAATTTACAGTTTCTGTGGTTGCATCCCAAGATTTTAAAATCTTATTCACCATAAACTGACTCACCAGGTTATCCTCAGCTATAAGTATCTTTATCCCTTTTAAAGATTTCAAATTAGGGTCAAAATCATTGATAAAATCAGAAAGTCCATTTTGGATAGCGAATTTATTCTTGAAAGTGAAAACGCTTCCTTTACCCAATGTACTTTTGGTTACCAAGGTCCCCCCTTTTAATTCGGCTAATTTTTTTACGATTGTTAAACCTAAACCTGTACCACCATATTTATTAGCGGTATCATCTTCTGCTTGATTGTAGGATTCAAAAATATGATCTAATTTTTCTGGAGCAATACCAATTCCTGTATCTTCTACGCTAAAAGAAATTTCAGCACAAGATGCGTCATGATTTTGTGCTTTAACAACCAAATTTACTGATCCATTTTCGGTAAACTTTATGGCATTACTTAAGAGGTTCATTAGAATCTGATTTAACCTCAATCCATCAGCATAAATGTAATTAGGTACATTTTCGTCTATCTGTAAGTTTAATTTAATGAGTTTTTCATCTGCTTTAAACCTCAAAATATCGGTTACTGATTTTAACAGCTCTTTGATATTGATTTCTTTTCTAATGATTGAGAACTTTCCAGATTCTATCTTGGAGATGTCCAATACATCGTTAATTACACCTAATAATGATTGAGAAGAAATTTCCAAAAGTTTGACCATTTCTTTCTGTTGATCATCCAAAACAGTGCTCATTAAAAGATTAGAAATTCCAATAATCCCATTGATTGGCGTCCGGAGTTCATGGCTCATATTTGCCAGAAAAATCTCTTTACCCTTACGGGCAATTATTGCCTGATCTTTTGCCAGTATTAATTCGGTCGAATATTCCTTTTGAGAACTGATGTCATTAATGTTCATGAAAAAAGTTCCTGCTTTATAGGTTACTCGGCATTCTACCCAAATCGTTTTCTCATTAAATGTTTTTATTTTGGTTTCAAAAGTTGCGTGGTTATGATCGTTGACTTTTACTTTACTGAGTTCTTGTAAAAAATTCTCTTTTTCATCATTCACTAAAAATTCAGTGATTTTCTTTTGCAGCACTTCTGAAGGTTTATAACCAGTAACTTTTTCAATAGCTGGGCTAATTGATAAAATTCTATTTGTTTTTGCTTCTACTGAACAGATGATATCTGCGGAATTATTTACAACGATAGCGTAATTGGAAAGTTCTTCATTTTTATTCTTAATTTCCATTTGCGCTTTTGCAAGCTGAATGAAGGAATCTACTTTAGCCGCTGTGATGTTGGGATCTAAGGGCTTATAAAGGTAATCTATAGCGCCAGTTCCTAACCCTTTCACCGCATATTTTGTCTCTTTCGAAATAGCAGTCACAAAAATTACTAAAATATCTTTGGTTCTGGGGTTTGATTTTAGCATCTCTACTAATTCAAATCCATCTATCTCTGGCATTTGCACATCTACCAAGGCAATTGAAATTTCACTTTCCCAAGCTAATTTTAATGCCTCATTAGGGGAGGTTGTGGTTATAATATTAATGTCGGAGCGCTGAATCAATGCCTCTAAGGCAATAATATTCTCTTCCCTGTCATCAACTATGAGGATGTTTATCTTTTGCATTTTTATTTAAGAGAAACTTAATATTAAAGCTTCAATTTCTTTAGTGTGTAAAATTTCAGTGCAGGCGTTTAACTCAATTGCCGCTAAAGGCATGGTATCCACTTCAGCATCTATAGGATGTTGTACGTAAGAAAAACCTCCTTGGTTTTTTATTTTCAGCAAACCTTTCGCCCCATCCTTATTCGCACCTGAAAAAAGAAATGCCATTATTCCTTTTTTATAAACGTCTGCTGCACTTTCAAAGGTGATATCAATACAAGGGCGACTGAACATCACTGGTTCAGAAATATCAAGGGAAAAAACTTTATCCTTCTCCACCAAAAGATGATAATCTGGTGGAGCTAGATATATTATTCCTTTTTCTATTTCGTCTTTATCACTAACTTGTTTAACTATTAAATTACTGGTTTTGCTTAAAATTTCTTCAATATTATTATTTTTTTCTTTACCACGGTGAATCACAACCAAAACTGGTATCTGAAATTGTTTAGGCAACTTCCTAATTATTTCAAAAATAATTTTAAATGAACCTGCTGAACCAGCCAAAATAATTAATTCAGGCTTTTTCATTTTATTTTTTGATAGATATTTTGTTTACTATCAATAACTTTTAATCTTATAAGTGCTTCAGGATTTCTGATCACTTCTTTTGAACCTAAGCACAAAAAGCCAAACAGGCAAAGACTATCAATAAGTAGATTTACCACCTTAAGTTGCAGTTCCTGATCAAAATAAATTAGAACATTACGGCAACTCACCAATTGAAATTCATTGAAAACACTATCTGAAATAAGATTATGTACAGAAAATAAGCAGTTTTTCTTTAATTCACTATTGATGATGCTGTGCTGGTATTCAGTGGTGAAATATTCAGAAAAAGAACTTTTTAAATTTGTTTTGGTATAGCTTTCTGCAAATAATTTCATTGTTTTAATAGGATAAATACCATTTTTAGCTACCTCTAAAACTTTAGTATTGATATCTGTACCGTAAAAAAATGATTTTTTATAGAGGTTACTATCTTTAAATAAAATTGTAAATGAATAGAGTTCTTCACCTGATGACACTCCAGCATTCCATACTTTAATTCTTTGATAACTCTCTAAATAAGGCAGTACATTTAGGATTAGACTATTGTAAAAATCCGGATCGCGGAACATCTCCGTTACATTAACTGTTATTTCACGGATTAAAAAATCTAAAAATTTTGGTTCATTGGTGATTTTGGTTTTCAGGTCTATGATATCCCAATGATTTGAAATCAGCAATCTTTCAAATCTCCTTTTTAAAGAAGCATTACTGTAATTAGAAAAATCAAATTCATGAATATTTCTAACCAATTCTACAATTTCTGTTAACTCTTCAAATTTCAATCCTTCCACATCCTTATTTTTTATGCCATCCACACTTTAACCAAAGAGAGTAATTGATCTACATCCAGTGGTTTAGTAACATAATCGTTTGCTCCTGCAGTAATGCAATTAGCTCTATCTTCTTTCATCGCTTTAGCGGTGAGGGCTATGATTGGTAGTTTTTCAAATTTGGCTTGCTTTCTAACCTCTCTCATCGCTTCAAATCCATCCATTCTTGGCATCATGATATCCATTAAAACCATGCTTATGTTTTTTATGGTATCTAATTTTTCTAAAGCTTCAATTCCGTCATTTGCAATTTCCACCTTAAAGCCATAACTATCTAAAATGGCACTGATTGCAAAAATATTGCGCATATCATCGTCTACAACTAATATGGTTTTGCCTTTAAGGTCAGTTAAATCTTTAATGCTATTTAAATTTGGCTTTATATCATCGCTCTTAATTTTATGTAGAAATAGGTTTACCTCATCTATCAACCTATCACTTGATTTGGTTGATTTCATAACCATTGCATTGCTATACTTAAGCAATCTGCTCATCTTTTCCTGATCAAGTTCCATTGCGGTATTGATCACTACCGGAAGGTCTTTAAACTTTTCATTTTCCTTAATTTTCTCTAGAAGATCTAAGCCTGAAATATCTGGCAAATTCAAATCAAGAATAATACAGTCAAAAGGTTGGCTATCCAATAACTGCATGGCTTCTTCGCCCGTATAAGCCTGTTTTACATCAATATTTTTAGCTCTAAATAAACTTGCCAAGGCATCGCTCTGTACCTCATGATCTTCTACCAATAAAATATTTTTATAATCTACCTCTCCCGCTTGCATGATAGAACTGAAAACATTATCCAGCATACTGATATCAACAGGCTTTTTTATGAATGATAAAGCTCCGGATTTGATTGCCTTTTGCCCACGCTGGTCTCCGGCAGACATCATGTGGATTGGGATATTACTGGTGTCTATTTCCGATTTTAATCTCTTCAACACTTTCCAACCATCAATTCCTGGCAGCATAATATCTAAAAGTATTGCATCTGGCATCACTGCTATGGCCTGGCTAATAGCCTGCTCGCCATCAAATACCTGTACCACCTCAAAACCTTTCTCTTCTCCATAATCCTTCAAAAAATCATTAAAATATGGATCGTCTTCTACCACCAATAAAATTGGTTTGGTACGCTTTGCTTTATTATCTATCTTATTTAAGTTAGCCTTCGGTATTTCAGTAATTTCCTCTTCCTTTTTTACTTCAGTTTCTGCATCAACTACAATTTCTGAAACTAAAGGGATGGTTAGTGAGAAAACACTTCCTTTATTTGGCTCACTTTCCAAATTAATCTCACCATCCATGCGGTGGGCCAGCTCCTTACAGATTGACAAACCTAAACCTGTACCTCCGTACTCTCTACTGGTAGATCCATCAGCCTGCTGAAATGCTTCAAATATCAATTTCTGCTTTTCAGGTTTAATACCAATTCCAGTATCTGATACATCAATTTTTAGGTTCCTTTTATCAGCTAATTTAAAAGCTACCTTTACTTCTCCATCTTTAGGCGTAAATTTAAAAGCATTGGAAAGCAAGTTTTTAATAATCTGCTCTAATCTAATTTTGTCAGTTGATATTTTCTCTGGCAATAAAGGATCAATAGAAAGGGTAAAGTTTACTTCTTTATTCTTGGCAACTTCTGCAAATAACTGTTCTATGTCTTCACTTATTTCAGCAACCTTTGTTTCTTCATAGTTCAGTTCTACTTTACCAGATTCAATTTTAGCCAAATCAAGGATGTCATTAATCAAGGTAAGCAAATCGTTCCCTGCTTTAAAAATAACATTGGCATATTTAGCCTCTTCTTCTGATAAGTGATTTAATTTATTATCCCTTAATATTCTGGCTAGGATAAGGATACTATTTAAAGGTGTTCTTAATTCATGGCTCATGTTTGCCAAAAACTCTGATTTATACTTACCGCTCTGCTCCAGCTGTTGCATTTTAACTACAATGGCTTCTCTCGCTTCCTCAATTACAAGGTTCTTATCTTCTAATAATTTTGCTTTTTCTTCTAATTCAAAATTAATTTCTCTTAACTCTTCTTGTTGTACACGTAATTCTTCCTCAGAAGATTGGAGCATTTGAGTTTTGCTGAACAACTCGTCGTTTGTTAACCTAAGTTCTTCTTGTTGCGTTTCTAATTCTTCAGCCTGTAATTGGGTTTCTTCAAACAGCGCTTGCATTTTTATTCTTACTTGTGCAACATTTAAACCATTGCCAATAATTGAGTTGCTGTTATCTAACAACGATAATACTTTTTGAGAAATTGGCTCTGTAAAAGCAAGTTCTAACACAGCTTTTAACTCTGATTGAAAAAATATAGGTTCAATTACTAGATGTTTAGGTATTGTACTGCCCAATCCTGATTTAATTTTTACGTAATCATCAGGCACATTATCCCATGTTTTTCTTTTCTTTTCTTTTGCAACTTGACCAATTAAACCCTCATTAAAACTAATTTTATGATTACCAGTTTCTGAATAAGCGTAACTCCCATACTTATTCAGCATCTCTGGATTTTCCTCATCTACTAAATAAATAACGCCCATTTTAGCACCAACATATTCAGCTATTTCATTGAGTATTTTATTAGCCCTTACATCAACTTGTTGTACTTCACGCATGGCGTCATCAATAATTGTATAACCAGAAATTAACCACGTTCTTTCTTCGTTTTGTAGAATAAGGTCTTGTAGGTCTTTATTGCTATTATTTAACTGGTTTTTAGCCTTAACCTGACTGGCGAATGAACTCTGTATAAATCTGAAAAGTACGATGATGATGATAAAAATGAGCAGGGTACCAAAAATAATAATTAAAATGGTACGGGTAGTTGACTGCTCAGAATTTGCTTTTCTGAGTACTAATAAGTCATTTTCTGTTTTAACGATCACATTGATGAGGTTACGCACCTCGTCCATCTTTTTTTTACCCGTACTTAATAATTTAATCTCATCTTCATCTAATTTATAATTAGCTTTTCCTCTATTGATAATGGCTTGTGCAATAATCTGCAGTCGTTGTCCAACTTTTACTTTTAATCTGTTTACTCGCTTTACTTGATCAGGATTATTAAGAATAAGCTTGGCTAAATTGTTAATTATCAGATTAAGTTCTGGAAGTGAGTCTTTGTATAACTGCAAAAATTCTTCTTTTCCAGTGATCACATAACCTCTTTGTGAGCTTTCCACATCTGTTAAAGTTTTCATTACATTTTGAGAAGTATTGATCACAGCTTCAGTATGACGAACCCATTCTTGGTCATCTTTTAAATTATTTAAACTGAGATAGGAGCTTAACCCAACTAGAAATACTAAAAAAAGGGAAACCGTGATCCCTATTATAATCCACCCTTTAACTGCTATTTTTTTCATTTAACTAACTAATTGACTGTCAAAAGGTATGAATATTTTATGCGTTTTAAGCGCATTAAAATTTTTATAGCTAATTAATGTCCCAAAAAAAAACCTGAAATGTATATTTCAGGTTTTTAATATTGTAAAGCTTAATGAATCTATTTTTCTATGATTTCCATTTTCTCCGCAAAATGAGCGCAATAATCTCTCAAATCTTCTACAATGTTTGTTTCACCGGTTGCTCTTAAAAAACTATCGGCCATGGTTTGTAAAGTTTCATAAAAAAACCTTTTCATTTCATCAACAGGCATATCTTTTGTCCAAAGATCTATTCTTAAACTATTTTTAAAATTATGATCCCACAAAGCCAACATCATAGATTTTACAGCCAATGCTTCTTTATTTTCATGATCGGTTGATTCCCAGGTAATATTTTCCGGTACGTTGTTATCGTCTAATTCAATGGTTAATTTAATTTCTGCTTTTTTCATGTATATAATATATTTTTAATGGTGATGAAAACCTGCCTTTGGTAAAAAGGAATGATGATTTAAAAGTCATTACCCTTGTGTTTAGCAAAAAATCAAAATGCTTTCATGCTTTTTGAAAAATGATCATCATAATCGTTATTAATAAAACAAATGAACCTTCTATCATCCAAAGCCATTTGGTGTTTTCTATAAATCTTCTAAATAAAATATCAGTTAAAAAAAGAATGAATGTTAATGCCAAAGTGTAAAGCACCTTTGCAGTAATGCTCATGCCCGAATTGCTTTTATCTAACCCTAACACGCAATAAACAGCATAAGTTAAGCAAATTGCCACTACAATATTTAAAGGTGTAAGTTTAATTTTAGGCATTCTTATTTGTACTTTTTCTTTTTAGCGGCACTCATTTTCATGCCTCCGGCTTTAGCCCTTGCGGCTTTAAACTTATTTTTTTGGGCTATTGTTTTCTTCTCGTGAAAAGCACCTTTAAATTCTGGATCATCCTTACGTTTTTGATCATCAATCTGTTTAGCTATTGCCTGGCGTTCTTCATAAGGCGTTTCTTCAATAAATACTTTTTCAGGGATATTCAAAACAGGTATCTGCTGTCTAATCAGTTTTTCAATTTTATTGATATAATGCTGCTCTGCATCGTTACAAAAAGTAATGGCTTTGCCTAGTTTATTGGCTCTTCCTGTTCTGCCAATACGGTGTACATAATCTTCGTAAATCACCGGGACATCAAAATTGATGACATGCGTTACATCAGAAACATCAATTCCTCTGGCTGCAACATCTGTAGCCACCAATATCCTTACTTCATCGTTCTTAAAAGCATTGATGGAGTTGATGCGGGTATTTTGCCCCTTATTGGCATGTAAAACTTTCACATGGCTTTCATTAAAGCGCCTCAGTAAAAACTTATACACATTCTCTGCATTGGCCCTGCTCCTACAAAAAACAATCAGTTTCTTCACCTCAGGATCGTCCTCTACAAAAAGTTTCAACAAATTAATCTTGGTCTTAAAGTTGGGAACATGATACAAGTTTTGCTCCACCGTAGTTGCGGTAGTAGCCTGTGGGGTAACTTCTATTTTAGTTGGCCATAGTAAAAAGTTCTCCGCCAGTTTTTCAATACGCTCGTTCATGGTTGCAGAAAAAAGCATATTCTGTCTTTTTCTTGGCACAACTTCCAGTATCTTATTGATCTGAGGCATAAAGCCCATGTCCATCATTTTATCAGCTTCATCCAAAATCAGGATTTCTAGTTTTTTGGTACTGATGTGCCCTTCCAAATACAAATCCATAAACCTACCCGGAGTGGTAATTAAAATATCTAATCCTTTTTTAAGCGTTTCAATCTGAGTTTTCGGGCCCAAGCCACCATAAATTACAAAAGAACGTAAATCAGTATATTTAGAATAGGTTACTACGTTTTCTGCGATCTGCATAGCCAATTCACGGGTTGGCGCAACAATTAAACCTCTAATATCGTTTCCTTGGGCATATTTCAGCTTCATGATCATAGGAAGTACAAAGGCTGCTGTTTTACCAGTTCCGGTTTGTGCAATGCCCAAAACATCCTGTCCGTTTAAAATTGGCGGAATGGCTTTTTGCTGAATGGGCGTCGGTTCTTGGTAACCTGCATCAGCAATGGCGTTTAAAACCTGCTTGTTAAACCCAAAATCATCAAAATTTTTAGACATTTAGCAAAGATACGATTTGATTTAGGATGTAAGGGTTTTGATTTTAGATTACTATTTTATTGACATTCTTTTGCTAAAAAAATGATCCCTATTTTAAATCTAAATTTATAGCATGAGAAATTACAGCATTGGAACCATAGGAGAAATACTTTTCGACATTTTTGAGGGGCATAAAAAACCTGGCGGTTCCTCTTTAAATGTTTCACTGCACCTAATGAACCGCTTATGGAACTAAATATATCACTTAATTTAATTTCTGTAGTAAACCTTTTGGGTATTGCCCAGGCCATTTTCTTTTCCGTGTATTTATTTCAACTAAAAAAAACAGCAAGTAAGGCCCATATATTTTTAGCATTATTTCTAACCGCATATGCACTGGTACAACTCAATGATGTGCTAGAAGCTTCAAATTTATTCATGGTGTACCCGCATCTGAATTCAACTTTCCCCATTTTAGTGTTTGCTTTAGGGCCCTTAATATACTTTTATGTAAAATCTCTAACGGTCAAAAACTTTAAATTCAAGCTCAAACACCTGCTTCATTTTACACCCTTATTATTTTTAATACTCATCTTAATACCTTACTTCAGTTTGAGTGCCAGCGAGAAAGTTAAAATCATCATCACTGAAACCAAACATCCGGATCAGGACAACATCGTATCCTATATGGGGATAATCCAGATTATGATCTATTTGGTTCTAAGTATCAAGATCATTATAGGTTATTCAAAAGACATAAAAAACTACTTTTCTTTCACGGAGAAGATAAATCTAAATTGGCTTTTAAATCTCGTAGTAGCCCTGGTCATTATATGGCTACTTTGGTTTCTGGACACCCGATATCCCACAAACTATTTAAAATATATGGAGGCCGGGATGTTTACTTTTTTCATCTACTTTTTAGGATTCAAAGGGGTTAAACAGCCGGAAATATTTAAAAAAGCCACAAGACCTGACAATAACATACTCGAGACTGAATCTATTATTCCGTCAAAAAAATATGAAAAAACAAGAATTTTTACCCAGACAATTGATACGGCAATCATTCGCTTAACGCAGCTCATGGAAACGGAAAAGGTTTATAAAAATAGTCAGCTTACATTGCCGGACCTAGCCGTATTAACAGAATTACCAAATCACCATTTGTCGCAGATATTAAACGAAAACCTTAAACTTAATTTTTACGACTATGTGAACAAGTACCGGGTGGAAGAAGTTAAATGCAACTTATTAAATCCACAAAAAAACAATTTCACGATCCTGGCTTTAGCGCTGGACGCCGGTTTCAACTCCAAAGCATCGTTTAACAAAGCATTCAAAAAACATACAGGCATTTCTCCATCTGAATTTAAATCTCAGCATCAAAACCCATCAGCCGTGTTGGGAAAATAGGTCTCACCTTATTAGCGCGGTCGACAAAGGCATCAGAATGCACTTGCTTTGAGCATAAATCAATACAAGAGCTAATGATTAAAGTCAAAAATTTAAGCATACTGCTGTTTTTATTCGGGGGATTTTTGGCATGTCATGCACAAGAAAAGTTACAAATTGGTGTGCGGTTTATTCCGCAAGCCACAACTTTTTTGTACAAAACAGGTGTGCCAATTACTGCTATTTTAAAAGACGCGCCTTATGACCAAAGAACCAGGTTTTCTATGGGATTTGGTGGATTGTATTACCCTTTTATTAGCGATAAATGGAGCATTGGGGCAGACCTGGTTTATTCCCAGCAAGGGGGCGGTTACAAATCCAGGATAACAAACTTAGACTATTTCAAAATTCCGCTATGGCTCGGTTACAATGCATCGCCTAGTCGAAAACTAATCTTCAATTTCCAGGTTGGTATTGATGTATCATTACTGGTGAATGCAAAAATGAAATATGCGGGTAGCGAAAGCATTGATATTTCCAGCTATATCAGAAAAAAAAATTGGGGAGTTCCGGTTGCGGTAGGATTTAAATTTAAGGCACTTAAAAGTTATTTCATCAATACCCAGCTTTTTCTATATACCGATTTTCAATCCCTTTCTAAAACAAACCCATCATTCGGTGTTCAAAATTATATTATCCCGGGCATTCGTATCAGTATTGATCATCTTATTAAAAAGAAATAATTCCACAAGTTTATGACTAATATTAAATTCAATACCCTCGTTTTGGTGGTGATGGCTTTTAACTTATTCCTTCAATCATCTTGCAAAAAAGAAGATACAATGCCGCGTTCCATCAAAGAAGCCTGTGACGACGTGGTATACCCGCACATTGCTTTAGGCGCCAGTGTGGGAATAGTAGTAGGCATTATAAAAAACGACAAAAAAAGCGTTTTCTCTTACGGCGATAAGGAACTCGGGAAGCCAGGAGGCCTAAGTTCGCAGTCAGTATTTGAAATCGCCTCATCAACCAAAGTTTTTACGGCAATTGCCCTGGCTGATATGGCCCTGAAAGGCGAACTGAGCTTGGATGATCCGATAGAAAAGTACCTTCCCGCCTCGGTAAAGATCTCTTCCAGAAACGGCAAAAAAATCACTTTAAAACAACTGGCTAATCATACATCCGGCTTGCCAGCTCTGCCCACAAACATGGATAAAAATGCCTACAACCAATATGCCGGTTATTCTGAAGAAAAAATGTATGACTTTCTTAATAATTACTCATTAAGCAGAGACCCCGGTAGCGAATATGACTATTCAAGCCCGTGTTTTGGACTATTAGGGCATATTTTAAGCAGAATTAACGGTACTGATTACGAAACAATGATCTCAAACCGGGTTCTAAAACCTTTAAATATGCCCCATACATCTATTTCTTTCACAGACGAGCAGCAAAAAAACCTGGCACCAGGTTATCACGGCAGCGAAAAAGTAGAATCATGGTCTAAATATATGCAGCCGGTGGTGCAGGGTGCGGGCGCATTGCTTTCAAATATGGACGATATGCTGACTTTCTTAAATGCAGCTATGGGTACTAAAAATACCTCGCTAAAAGGGGCCATCACTTTAAGCCAGCAGGAAACGTTTAAGGTTGATAAACCTGAATTTTATCAAAACGGAATAGCAATGGGCTGGAGTTTGTTTGACCTGAACGATGATGAGATTATATGGAAAAATGGGCAGAATGGCGGTTATAGTTCTTTCATCGGGTTTAATAAAACGACAAAAACCGGCGTGGTCATTCTTTGTAATTCCTCACTTAATCCTGATTTTTTTCAAAGCTATATGGGTTTTGAATTATTAAAACAACTTAAAAATCTATAATGGCACCAATGAAATTATTTTTAACAGCATTGCTGCTGCTACCAACTACTGCTTGTTTTTCCTGTAAAAAAAGCAATGGTCCATTATCTAAACCTGATTTAAAAAGTAAAATTGTAGCTGCCGCCAAGGCTAATCACATTCCTTCCCTGTCCGTACTATTAAAAAGGGGAAATCAAAAACTGGCATTCGAATATAAGGACAAGAACAATTCTATTCAGCAAATAAGCACCTATGGAATTGCAAGTACCACTAAGCTGCTTGCTACCGTATTAATTATGAAGTATGCGGAAAGAAAGGAAATTGAGCTGGACGCACCTATTACAAAATATATCAATAAAGCTGAACTACCTCAGATCACCTGGATCGACTCAATCAAGGTGAGAAATTTATTAAACAACACTAGCGGTATTGCTGACTACACGCATAACCCCCTATGGATAACCCTTATACAGACCGGAAAAACGGCTAAAACCTTCAAAGAAAAAATAGCTTTGGCCTCAGTCATCGACAGTACTTTAGCCTTCGGCCGGTTCTCCTACAGCAACACCAATTTCGTTATTCTTGAAAAGATCTTAGAAACAGTAAGTAAGCAAAATGCCTTTGCTGTATTTAATACATTTTATGCTGATCTGGGATTAATAAATACTTCATTTAACACACCACGAACCGGCACCCAGGCATTCTATGCCCTTACCGGCGATGCTTCTTCTGATATTTCAAATTACGATGAAGGTTATGGATTTGAAGGCGGAGCCTATTCCACTACTGCAGATCTAACCTTATTTCTGCAAAAGGTTTTCGTAAAAAAAACAATTTTAAACGCTCAAAGCCTGGCAGCGATGCAGCACTGGACAGATATGGATAAATTCAAGATCAATTACCCTAACGCCCGAATTGCAGATTATGGATTAGGACTAATGAAATATGAAACAGCAGGCCGGACATTTATCGGCCATCCTGGCAGCTCTCTGAAATACCAGTCTTTTGCTTTTATTGATCCTGCTACCGATACAGAAATAATACTGCTCAGCAATTGCAGCGGTAAATATTTTAACAAAGCTTTTCTTTTAGAGATCATTGACAACATCGTTTCCAAAAACTTACCACTTTGAATTATGGCTATGTCAAAGAATAGAACGATTACAATAAAATGCCTACATTTGATGGCGAAATGACAAATACAAGATATATAGTTCTAAAAAAGGAGCTGACCCAATGGTTTCTAAGGGTGACTTTGCTTATTACCCTATTTACTGTTTCGGGATATGCGGGCAATGCTCAGTCAAGACAGCAGGAGGCGACAAAAACAGAGCTTATAATCTCAAATAATCATAAGACCGATAAGCGAACGCTTTCATATAAATTTTGTTGTCAACTTACCCGTTGCCGTGGCATTTTAATACGGCCATACAAAAGCTGGATAAATACATTGTTTACTTACGAAATACTAACGAAAGTAAAGTTCAAAAGTATTTCAAAGCGATTTTGTTCCCATAGGCCTGCCAGCTGGTTTCTTCTGGTAAAGACCCCCAAAAGCACTGATGAGGATATTTTTGTGAATTTATAGGATAGCTCTTGTCCTATTTGCCAAATCATTTGGCTTTATACTATTTCACAAAATCATTGTATAGTCTAACGGCAACACAATAACTTATTAAACAATCATGAAGCGTTTCAAAAAAACATTGAGACTGTTAGGGCTTGTCGTTCTAATCGTTTTAGCCTGTCTTGGAATAGGCATTGGAGGAGGTGTGCCAGTTCCACCATCAAACAAAAAGGAGAACACCATAGAGATTAACGTGGAGTTGCTTGATGCTGATCAGGACAAAACAATGTTCGTTCAGGACATTAAATAATAAACATTTAAACTATTAGAAATGAAATTATTAAAAATTACAGGCATAACCATACTATTATTGCTTATTGGTAGCTCAATTTAGATCTATTCATCCGGACCTACCTTGCCTAAAGGAACAAATAAAATCATAACAGGCATTTTGAAAAATACCCAGTGGTTTTAAATTGATTGCCGAAGGACAGGGAACTGTAAAACTGATGCTGGATGCCATTGATGGTGCTAAAAATTACGAATACTAGTACCGTAAAACGGGAGAAGAGCATTGGAACTCGCAAATTGACACCAAATCTAGGACAACCATCAACGGTTTGGAAAGCGGTGCCGCCTACCAGTTTAGGGTAGTTGGCTTAGGCAGTAGCAGTACCCGTATGTACAGTGAGGTCATCAGTAGTTATATCCTATAAAAAACTACGCTTCTTTGTTAAGGCTGTTTCAAAAAAAGAGCTTTTGCTAAACGCTATTTTAATTTTGTTTAAGCTTAACCCTTATTTTTTGAGACAGCCTTTTTTATTGATTTGGAAGAGGATTGTTTCTAATGATTTAGCTGTTTTCCTTTTGAAAGATTTTATATATTTATGAGGTATATGTTGCGGATTAAAGTTGCACATATACAACCAGATTAGGTTGTATATGTTCAAGTGTGTTGGAAATATATGTAAGTTACCTGCAAGCATAAATCAAACATAATCAAAATCAAAATGAACAGAAAGGCAATAATCTATTTAACGCTAACATTTATAGCAATCGTTTTTACTTTAACATCCTGCAAAAAAGAGTATATATCTAAAAAGGATAAAAAATCCTTATTTGCTTTACCAACAGACACCGAGCTAGATAATCTTTTTATTGATTGGGAAAACAGAAACCTAACCCCAACAGACTATCAGGTTGTGCAACAAGAAAATATTCTTTCAGGGGCATTTATGCTAAAAATAGTTTCCTTCAAAGTAAATAACACAAAACAATACGGAGCATTGATAATTCCAAATACAACAAGCATTGTTCCTGTACAAATATTGGTTGGTGGGTTTGCACTAAATAATACCATCAACAGTGTAAACTTGGCGTTGGGCAATTCTGGTTCAGGAGGCAGCAACATACTGGCAATACCTGCCCTGCGAGGACAATCATTAGCCATTACAATTAACGGAACGCTTTACAACTCACCGCTATCTGAAGGAAATCATTGCGATGCATTTGACAAAGCTACGGACGATGTTCTTGCCTTTCTTAACCTCATTCAGCAAACCGAAACTATTGCTGATGTAAACAGAACAGGCGTAAGAGGGGGCAGTCGTGGTGGCACAGTCGCAATGCTAACAGGAATTAGAGACCCGAGAATAAAACGTGTAGTTGGAGTTGTAAGCCCAACTAATATGCTTGAACTCACTTCTCAAAATGTAAACGATGATACTTATCAATGTCAGTTTTTAAGTGCTTATAAAAATGGACAAGCAACTTTGGAAGAAACAAGAAATAAAATGATTGCGTCCTCTCCTTTTTATTTTGCCCAGCATTTACCTTTAATGCAATTGCATCTTGGGATAAAAGATATAAATGTACCAGTAAAGCAAGGTTATGACCTTGAACAAAAAATTATAGAATCAGGTAATGTAGCAAAATTTCAATCATTCACGTATGACAAAACGCATACCGACATTGCAAGTAACAATCCAGATCTTGCAGAAAGAATTAAACAGTTTTTATCACAACTATAAATGCCAGCAGGTAACAGGCGTTTGGCAAAAGTGGCGGTTCAGTTCACCGCAGACACATTTGTGGTTCATCAAAGTTTGGTTCTCCGCATCAACATTTGTGGTGAAAATCGCCACCTTCGCCAAGCGCCAAAACGTTAGCATTATTTTGAGACCAACCATCAGTGTACAAAATTTTCAATAATAAACACATTACAAACTAAAACACTTGAAAGCTAACCGACAAACAACTTAGCTCAAGCGTCACAAAATGGTGCAAATCCGGATTATCGAGAGCATCTTCTCAAATAATTTACGAAATTAGCCCACATGAATTCCTATCTAATCAAAAATGCCACTCTTGTGAACGAAGGCAAACAAATCATTGCGGATGTTTATATCAGAAATCAAAGAATAGAGAAAATTGGAACTGCGCTTTCTGTGGATGGTGCAAAAGAAATAAATGCCGAAGGCAAATACCTTTTCCCAGGTTTTATTGATGATCAGGTACATTTTAGAGAGCCCGGCTTAACCCATAAAGCGGAAATTTATACCGAAGCTAAAGCAGCTGTGGCAGGTGGCATCACATCATTTATGGAAATGCCAAATACCGTCCCCAATACTTTAACGCAAGAATTATTGGCTGATAAATATACGATTGGTTCTAAAAAATCTTTAGCCAACTACTCTTTTTTTATGGGTGCTTCCAACGACAATTTGGAAGAAGTGCTGAAAACTGACATTCATAATGTTTGTGGTATTAAAGTTTTTATGGGCTCCTCAACCGGCAACATGTTGGTGGATAATGAAAAAACATTGGAAGGGATTTTTAAGAACGCACCCACTTTAGTGGCTACACATTGCGAGGATGAAACCACTATTCAAAAGAATTTACAGTTTTTTAAAGAAAAATATGGAGCACATTTAACGCCAGAAATGCATCCATTAATCAGGAATGAAGAAGCTTGTTACCTTTCTTCTTCCTTTGCAGTTGATTTGGCAAAAAAGCATGGTACACGTCTGCATATCCTCCATATTTCAACCGGAAAGGAAACTTTTCTTTTCCAGAATGACATCCCATTAAAAGATAAAAAAATCACTGCTGAAGCTTGCATCCATCACCTCTGGTTTTGTGATGAAGACTATCAAACAAAAGGGAACTGGATTAAATGGAATCCGGCTGTAAAAACAAGAGCGGATAGAGATCAGATTCTTAAAGCTGTTTTAGACAACCATATTGATGTGATTGCTACGGATCATGCGCCTCATACCCTAGCAGAAAAATCACAAACTTATTCTAAAGCACCATCTGGCGGTCCATTGGTACAACATGCTTTCAATGCTTTATTTGAAATGTATCATCAGGGTAAAATAAGCTTAGAAAAGATTGCCGAAAAGACTTCCCATAACCTAGCGAGCTGCTTTCAGATTAAAGACAGAGGATTTATCAGAGAAGGTTATTTTGCCGATTTAGCTTTAGTAGATTTAGGAAGTGCTTACACTGTAAATAAAAGCAACATCCTTTCAAAATGTGATTGGTCTCCTTTTGAAGGGCAAACCTTCCAATCTAAAATTACTCATACCTTTGTGAGCGGGCATTTGGCTTATGCCGATGGACAATTTAACGAAACCAAGTTAGGTGAACGACTCACCTTTAATAGGTAAAATTGCAGGTTTTAAATTAGCACTGATGAATGCTAAAAACTCACATCAAATTTTAGAATGTTAGTTAAGTGATGGCATTTATAAGATTTTCATACAGTTTTTCAATTTCTATAGGTTTACGTAAAAATCCTTCAAAATAAATTTTGTATTCCTTCATGCTTTCAGCAGTAATATCTGCCGTAAGGGCAAATATTGGTGTGTTTTGATTTGGATTAGAATTTAATTTAATAAGTTTTGTTGCATCAAAACCATTCATCTCAGGCATGTGAATGTCCATCAAAATAAAATCATAAACCTTCGCATTGGCTTTCTCAACTGCTTCAATTCCATTTACAGCTAAATCAGTTTTAATACCCCATTTAGATAATAACCTTATGGCAACCATTGAATTAATTTGGTTATCCTCAGAAAGTAAAGCATGTTTGCCTTTTAATAGATTTTCAACTATTATTTTAGGCGCTTCAATATTAGCTTCTCTCTTCAATTTTAAGGTAAAGTAAAACTGTGTGCCTTTACCTACCTTACTTTTAAACTTAATATTACTGCCGTAAACATTAACTATTTTTTTAACAATGGCTAAGCCAAGCCCAGTTCCTCCATGTTTTTTTGTGGTGATGGATTTAGGTTGGGCAAAGCTTTCAAACATTTCTTCATAATAGTCATTAGAAATTCCAGATCCAGTATCTTTAACCTCAAAACAAACATGATCATAAAGTGTATCATTTTTAATTTTTTTCACTTTAACATTAACAGATCCGCTATTGGTAAATTTAATCCCATTACTAATCAAGTTGTTTAATATTTGCGATAGTTTTGTTTCATCTAGTTGATAACAATCGCTTAAATCCTGATCTATAGCTAAAGTTAATTTAATGTCCTTTTCATCAGCTTGTAATTTATAAGTGTTAATCAACCTGTTTAAAGTCAACTTTAAATCACAAGGTCTCAAATCCAACGTAACTTTACCATTATCCAGTTTAGTGAAGTCGAGGATATCATTTATAATCAACATTAGATTTTTGGAAGCTGCATTTAATGAATCAATAAGATTCTTATCATCGCCTGAAAATTTATCCCCTAACAGCGCACTAATTGTAGTAATTGCATTTAAAGGCGTTCTAATTTCATGACTCATGGTAGAAAGAAAATCTTGTTTCACCCTCGCTCTTTGTTCAGCCTTATCCCTCTTCTCCAAAATTTTAGCTGTCTCAATTTTAAGCTCATTGTCTTTTTCTAACAATTGCATCTTCGTAATCAAATTATAGCTTTCTATAATATGCAGTGTTTGTACATTGATTACCTTTTCTTTTTGAGAAAGATATAGTTCTAAAAACTTAAGCGCCTGTTCAGGATGATTTTCCGTTTTTGCAATTTCATAAAGTAAAAAATTACTTTTAAAACTGATCATCATGATATTATAAGAGGTGCCAACAGTTATTGCTGCGTTAAGAATTGCTTTTGCTTCTTCTAATTTTTCCCATAAAAAATATAACTGCCCAAGTTTGTGATAAGCCATTCCCAAACCAAGTTTTTCGTCGGTTTGGATATGCATATCAATAGAATGCTTTAAATTATTCTCAGCCAATTCATACTCACCCTCATGCATATATACTTTAGCTCTCCCATAAATAGCAAACGCTAAACCTCTAAGGTCTCCCGTTCTTTTCTTCATTAAAATTGATTTTTCAACCAATTCTGTAGCTTTCTTTACCTTATTCTCTTTTAAACAAATGCCAGAAAGCGAATTATATACATTTGAAATCAGGTCTTCATTTTTTATTTTCTTAGCTGCTTTGATGGATTGTTGGTAAGCATCTATTGCATTTTTTTGATCACCAAAATATTCATAAATGGTTCCAAGTGATTTATATACCCTAGCTTGATTGAAATAATCTTTGTAATTGGTATAAATCCGTAAACAATCTATCAGATTAATTAATCCCTGATGATAATTATCTGATTTATAATAAATCCCCGCGATACTGTATAACCCATCTGCCACACCTTTCTCATCACCTAATCCTTTAAATATTTTAATGGCTTCTTTAGCCATACTCATGGCCTTTTTATTAGCCCCATTAATCATGTAAAATAAAGAAAGCTGATTCAAACTTTTCCCTGTCAAAACAGGGTCTTCTATCACTTTGCTAGCAGCTAAAGCCTTATTTGTTAATAAAATACTCCGTTTAAGGTCATAAGTTCTGCAAGCATATGATTCATCTAAAAGATTTGTTATTTCGTCCTTATTTAGAGTATGATTTTTCATAATAAAATTATTTGTTAATTAAATTTGATGCAAAAATCAAATAGCATAAAAGCGCTCCCGTTATTATTTTATCATCGGTCTCCATAAGAAGTTGCCTAGTCATAGTGTAATTTAAAAATATTTTACAGGAATTAGGTTTTAAAGATCATAAAATATCTATTTAAAATAAAACAGTATGTAATGCTGGTGAATAATTATAGGATGACAATTCAATAGCAAGCATTCTGTTAAAACATCTTACCTTTGAACTGATTAAAAAATTATGGCAAAAGTTTCGATTAATATAGCAACAGGCTCGATACAGAAAGAGGATATTATTGTAGGGATTGATTTAGGCACTACCAATTCTTTGGTGGCTTTTATTGATCCGGATGGACAACCTAAAGTAATTAACGATAATGGAAAAGGTGTTTTGGTTCCTTCAATCGTTCACTTTGATCCTGCTGGGAAAGTATTGGTGGGCAACGAAGCCAAAGCTTTTTTAATTTCAGATCCAAAAAACACCATTTTCTCCGTTAAAAGATTATTAGGTCGGTCTTATCAGGATCTTAAACAGCATCAAGATTATTTTTCTTACAAAATTATTGATGACACCAATGATGAAAGTTTAGTAAAGATTAAAGTTGGAGAGACATTCTACACCCCTATTGATCTTTCTGCTTTAATATTAAAAGAACTAAAAGCCAGGGCAGAACATGCTTTAAAAATCAATGTTTCTAAAGCTGTGATTACTGTTCCTGCTTATTTTAATGATGCGCAGCGTCAGGCTACTAGAGATGCGGGCAAACTTGCCGGTTTAGATGTTTTACGTATTGTTAACGAACCTACTGCTGCTTCTTTAGCTTATGGCATTGGCTTAAATCCTGAAGAAGAAAAAACAATTGCCGTTTACGATTTAGGTGGGGGAACCTTTGATGTTTCTATTCTGAAAATCCAGAATGGAATTTTTGAAGTGCTTTCCACCAATGGAAATACGTTTTTAGGTGGCGATGATTTTGACCGGGCAATTGTTGATTATTGGATTGAGCAAAATCAATTGACAAGCAATATTCCAATGCAAGAATTACGTTTATTGGCCGAAAAAGCAAAGAAAGCCTTCAGTCATCAAAACCTGTTCAATGAAAAAATTGGAGAATTATTTTGCAGTTTAGACCAGCAAACCTTTGAGAAATTAATAGAACCTAAAGTAAAAGAGACCATAATTGCTTGCCAAAATGCATTAAAAGATGCGAAGTTAACAGGCTCACAAATTGATGAGGTAATTATGGTTGGCGGCTCTACACGTACCCATCTTGTTAAAAAACAAGTCAGTGCCTTTTTCGGAAAACAGGTAAATGACACCATTAATCCTGATGAAGTAGTGGCATTAGGTGCTGCATTACAAGCTGATGTGCTTTCTGGAAACAGAAAAGATATTTTATTATTGGATGTTACGCCATTGTCTTTAGGGATTGAAACCATGGGCGGTTTGATGGATACCATCATTCCGAGAAACTCTAAAGTACCCACTAAAGCTGGCCGACAGTATTCTACTTCTATTGACGGGCAGGTAAACATGAAAATTGCCGTTTACCAAGGCGAACGCGATTTGGTAAAAGAGAACAGAAAACTGGCGGAGTTTGATTTAAAAGGAATCCCATCAATGCCTGCTGGCTTGCCTAAGGTTGATATTAATTTTCTGCTTAACGCAGATGGAATTTTAAAAATTCAGGCAATTGAACTTCGCTCTGGTGTAAAGCAAGAAATTGATGTAAAGCCAACCTATGGGTTAAAAGATGATGAAGTTGAACAAATGTTGTTAGATGCTGTAACGCATGCTAAAGATGATGTAGCTCAAAGAATGATTGTGGAAGCCCAAACTGAAGGTCAACAAATGGTTTATACTACAGAGCGTTTCCTTAATAAAAACGGTGATTTTTTGAATGAAAGCGAAAGAAACAACACTTTAGATTTAATTAATCAATTGAAAAGCAAATTAATTACCCAAGATAAAGATGCTATTTTAAGTGGAATTGACGCTCTAAATGAATACACAACGCCTTTTGCGGAGCGTTTGATGGATGTTGCAGTTTCTCAGGCTATGAAAGGAAAGAACATCTAAATAAATTTTCTTAATCAATAATTTATTTTTATTTTTATTTATAAAATATTTAATTGGTTATATAACGTAGATATAATTTTTTCCTTTACTGAAATATCTATCTGAGCGCATGAAGAAACCGCAAAAATCTCTAAATATAATCCTCACTCCATCCGAGTATGCTTTCCAAAATAACGAGAAAGAAAAAAAAGCAAATGAACTTTTGGCAGTTAATTCTAAATTGCTCTTTCAAAATCAAGAAAAAGAAAAGAGAGCAGCAGAATTGGTAATTGCCAATGAAGAACTAGATTTCCAAAATATAGAGAAGGAGAAAAGAGCCGCGGAGTTGATCATTGCAAATAAAGAACTCATCCATCAGAATATAGAAAAAGAGAAAAGGGCGGCAGAATTGGTAGTTGCCAATGAAGAATTAGATTTCCAAAATAGAGAGAAGGAGAAAAGAGCAGCAGAGCTCATCATTGCAAATGAGGAGTTACTTTTTCAAAATGATGAAAAGGAAAAAAGAGCAGCGGAGTTGATCATTGCAAATAAAGAACTCATTCATCAAAATAAAGAAAAAGAGAAAAGGGCAGCAGAACTCGCCATAGCGAATCAAGAACTATGTTTCCAAAACACAGAAAAGGAAAAAAGAGCAGCAGAGTTGATCATTGCAAATAAGGAATTATACTATCAAAATTTAGAAAAAGAGAAAAGAGCTGCAGAACTCGCCATAGCTAATAAAGAACTCCTCCATCAAAATATTGAAAAAGAGAAAAGAGCGTCAGAACTTGCCATAGCTAATGAAGAACTCATCCATCAGAATATTGAAAAAGAGAAAAGGGCAGCAGAACTTGTCATAGCGAATAATGAGCTAGCTTTTCAAAACTCTGAAAAAGAAAAAAGGGCCATTGAATTAGTGATTGCCAATCAATTTCTGGAAGAGGCTAAAGTTAATCTTAAAAAACATTTAAGAGATATTGAAGAAATGATGTTCATCGCATCACACAAGGTAAGACAGCCAATTGCGAATATATTAGGACTTTCTCATAATTTAGAGCAACTGATACAAACCCCAGAAGATTTGAAAGAATCTGTTCATCATATAAAAAATTCAGCTTTGCTGTTAGATCAATATACTACAGAGCTTACTCACTTTATTGAGAAATTAAAAGAAAATTGGAAAGAATAAAAAGATACCCTTTCCAATTTTTAAATTTATTTAGTGCTATCTATAGCTTCCTGTTCTCTCAATCCTTCAATGTTATTTTTTCCTTCAAATTTATTTGTCACTTCCTCAAAGTTTTCCAAAACTGCAGAAATAGACTCTAAAATATCAGAAGCATTTTGGTGCATATCACCCAATTTATCTTCCAGTTTCTTATTGTTCAATTCCATATTATCTACTTCTATCTTTCCTATTTTTTGGATCACCGCGGTCTGACTGTGTTTCAAATCTTCCAACTCGCGACCAATTTTTTCCATTAATTCAAATTTTTTTAAAGTATCCATTTTATTATATTATTGGTTTATAATTAACCTATTCAGTAATAGTGCCAAAATAAATTCAATACCTTTAAAGAATGAAACAGAAAGTAAAATGGGGTATTTTAAGTACCTCTAAAATTGGAAGAGAAAAAGTAATTCCTGCATTACAAAATGCTGCTAACTGTGAGGTTGCAGGTATAGCGTCAAGAAATCTCGAAAATGCAACTAGAACCGCAAGTGATTTAAATATTTCTAAATCTTATGGCTCTTATGAGGAACTTTTAACAGATCCTGACATTGATGCCGTTTATAATCCACTTCCCAATCATCTCCATTTAGAATTTACCCTTAAAGCTTTAAAAGCTGGTAAACATGTCTTATGTGAGAAACCAATTGGGATGAATGCTGCCGAGGCGAAAATTTTAATGCAAGAGTCAAAAAAATATCCTCAACTAAAAGTGATGGAGGCTTTCATGTATAAATTTCATCCTCAGTGGATAAAAGTTAAGGAATTGGTTAAATCTGGCACAATTGGAAAAGTAAAGAACATAGAAACTACTTTTACTTATAATAACAAAGATGAGCAGAATATCAGGAATATTGCCTCAGCTGGTGGCGGTGCATTAATGGATATTGGTTGCTATTGCATCTCTTTCCCTAGGTTTATTTTAGATCAAGAACCTATTCAGGTGATAGGGAGGCAATTGATCAATTCTGTTACCAAAACAGATGACCTCACTTCAGGAATGTTACTTTTTGAGCATAACATCACAGCAAGTTTCACTTGTTCAACTAAAATATTCCCTTACCAAAGGACCCTTATATTTGGAGATTCTGGTATGATTGAGATTGATTTACCTTGTAATACACCTTTAGATGAAGAAACTAAAATGTCTCTTCAAACTGAAAATGGCACTGAGATTTTTACTTTTAAAGCCAATCAATATATATTACAATGTGAAGCTTTCGCCGATGCAATTTTAAATGATAAAAAAGTTCCTTTTATTTTGGAAGATGCTTATTTAAATATGAAAGTGATTGATGAGATAAAAAAAAGTAGTGTTTAAATATAAGAGCGAGCTTAAACTCGCTCTTATCACAATTTATGATTTTTTTATTTCTACCGCATAAACCTGACTTTCGCCTTCAAAATTAGCCCTAAAAATAATCCATTTCCCATCCGGAGAAAAATGAACATTAGGCTCTAATTTATATTGATGATGTTTCATATTCACCAATTTTTCGGTATCAAAATGATCTCCGTTTGGTGTAAATAAGTTAATCCATTGCCCGTTTGGGGCTTTAGCTACCGCTCCAGGGTCGCCACCATCACCCGCAAATAAAGTTTCTGTAGCATTAGAGTTGTAATGAACACTCCAATCATTACGAGGTAGGCTATATTTAATTTCTTTTCCTGTGGCTTCATCATATCCGCCTACAAAAAAAGTTTCTCCTTTTGGCTGCTGTAAATCAAACCACATGGTTTTACCGCTCTTACCAAACCATTCATGTCCCCAAATTTCCATATCCATTGTGCGGTGGTGGATTTGCGTAACCTTTTTAGTGATGATATTGATGTGCCAAAGTCTATTTACTTTATGCCACGGACCTTCATGGCAAAATGACAATAGATTAGGATCTGTAGGAGAAAATTGCAGATGATTTAACCAAGCATTATCAGTATATATCTTTTTCAGTTCACCTGTTTTAACGTTGATGGTAAATAATGTTTTAGGTAAATGTGCATCGTAAATCAAATTAAAAAAACTGCTTTTGTTTGGGTTATTTTTTAATATTTCCTTTTCTGCATCTGTTGACCAGGAACCCGCCAACAAAGTACCATCTGCATTTACCGTCATAATTCCAGATCGAAAATCAGCAGGAAATATAAATACCAATCTTTCTTTCTTGGTTTCAAAATTTAAAGCGAATACGCTATCTTTTACTTGATAGAAAACAGTTTTTGTTTTTTCGCTAACCACTTCAGCATTCATTGGTGAATCATGATCAGTAAGTTGAGTTAGTTTTTTTGTACCAAGGTTTACACTCCAAAGTTGCTTATTGTTGATATTGGTTGTAGGTGTCTCTTCCTTCTTCATATCTGTCACCTCCTCAGCTTTTTGGTTGCTATTGTTATAAAAAATCATCTCGTTACCTATAAAGGGAACATTATGAAAATAGAAACTTAAACTATTCCCCGATAAACCATCAGATAAACGTACCACTTTGTGATGAGTGTCCTGATCAATCCATTCGGCAGGCATTTTTTTTCCACCTGTTTCTAAAACTTCTTGCGCTTTTAAGTTTAAAGCCGTGAATACTAAATAGGCTATAATAGGAATTAATCTCATTTTCATTTTATAGGAGGATATAAGGGTTTATTTGGTAGCCTCAAATTAAAAACATAAGCGCATTTTTACATCCTGCTTTATCCTGTTCTTATTAATGGATTTTGTTCTTCTTAGCAGCTTGATCAATCTCAGGTTTTAGCACCAACAATTCCATTTTTAATGCCTGAACAGACATTTGAATTTCTCTGAAAGAGATATATAATGAAACCATCAGCAAAACCAAGCTCAAACCAAAAACATACTGAGCAAGCAAAGGCAGCTGATAATACATCAAAAACATACACAATACACAAAAGAAAAAGCTGATAATTCCGCAACCTTGCATATTCCGGATCAAGAAAATCCGCTTGCGTAAATTGGCCATTTGACCCAATAAGTTTTCGTCTTTTGATTGTATATATTGAGTTTTCATTCTTCTAATGATACTTGCCAATGCCAAGAAACGGTTGGTATAGGCTAATAATAGTAAGGAGATAGCAGAGAATAATAATGCTGGGGTGGTAAGGGTAAATTCCATGGTTTTAGTTAATGGATAAAATTTCTATTTCCTTTTTATTCATTTCAAAATGTGATCCTTTCTCTTTTCCAATTAATAATTTCCCCAACGGGGATACTGGAGAAATCATAAAAAGACTGTTTTGAGCTAACTTTATCTCGCCTAATGCAATGGAAATAAAAAAGTCTCCAATATTGGTTTTTACCAAACTTCCTAATCCAATATTTTTCGCTGATGAATTTAAGTTTAATGCTTTTAACTGAAATAACTGCTGTCCGTTGTTGGCCAATTGTTGTTCCAATCTGTTAATTTCCTGTTGCGACATCTCTCTGCTGGTTTCATATTTATCCCCCATAGAGCTTTTTGAATCATTCGCAATACCATCTCTTAAATTAGCAATGTCCGCTTTTAAATCCTCTTCCTTTTTTTTCAATAAGGTTAAGCAATGTTGAAATAGTTGCTCCTTAAAATCTTCGCTCATTGTTTAAAGGTGCATATTTATTTTGATTTCATCTTTTTTAAAATGCGTGTTGATCGTGAAATCAAAGCTGGCGAGCCACTTAATAATTTCTTTTCCAAAATCATTTTCAAGTCTTCCAAAATCCAATGCCTACCATAAGAAAGTCGGTAAATAATATCCATACAATTGCATTGTACAGCCAAAGGTGTTTGAATATCAAGCAACCAGTCGAAAGTAATGTTCAAACAGTTTTCTAAATCTGCTGATTGAATGGCATAAGCTTCCTGAATTTCTGACCTCGTTAAACGCATCATAATTTTGGTGAAATGCCTTTGCACACTTTCATTTTTTACTAAAGGATAAATTTTCAAAAAATCCGCAACCATAGGTTTAAAATCATCCATAACCATCACTTCTGCTATTTCCAAAAGCCAGGCTGCTCTAAATGCGATCTGCTTATCTGGATCTATGCATAAATTTAGGATATCACTAAATTCAATTTCGCCATTCGCGGTTAAAATCGCGAGTTGAAGTGTTGTATCTTTAGAATGGTGATGAGCTAAATAATCTTTTAATGACTTTTTATCCATTTAATTAAAGGTGCTAATATCCTTATTCTGACTGATAAATCTTACCTTTGCCAGAATTATGATTACAGTATCAAATTTATCATTACGTTTTGGAAAACGTACCTTATTTGAGGATGTTAACCTCAAATTCACGCAAGGAAATTGTTATGGGGTGATTGGTGCCAACGGTGCCGGAAAATCAACCTTTATGAAGATATTAGCTGGAGAAGTTGATCCAACCTCAGGGTCGGTAAGTTTTACTCCTGGCGAAAGAATGGCCGTATTGAATCAAAATCATTATGAGTTTGATGAAAACACCGTTTTAGAAACCGTGATGATGGGCTGGAAAGAGCTGTACAGCATCATGAAAGAAAAAGATGCCATCTATATGAAAGAGGATTTTACTGAGGCTGATGGTTTAAGAGCCGGAGAATTGGAAAATCTTTTTGCCGAAATGGATGGTTGGAATGCTGAAAATGATGCTGCCACTTTATTGAGCAATTTAGGAATCAAGGAAGACAAACATTATAAGCTGATAAAAGAATTAGATGGTAACGAAAAAGTAAGGGCATTGCTTGCTCAGGCACTTTTCGGTAATCCTGATATTTTAATTCTGGATGAGCCAACCAATGATTTGGACATTGAAACTGTAGGCTGGTTAGAAAACTTCTTGGCAGATTATCAGAATATTGTTTTGGTTGTTTCTCACGATAGGCACTTTTTAGATACTGTTTGTACGCATATTGTAGATATTGATTTCTCTAAAATGAATATCTATTCCGGTAACTATAGTTTCTGGTACGAATCTTCTCAATTGGCTTTACGTCAACGTTCAGATCAGAACAAGAAAGCAGAAGAAAAGATTAAGGAATTACAGGAATTTATCCGCCGTTTCTCTGCCAACGCTTCAAAATCTAAACAGGCTACTTCTCGAAAAAAAGCTTTGGACAAAATTAATGTAGATGAAATTAAGGCTTCCAGCCGTAAATACCCTGCCATCATGTTCAACCAGATGCAACGTGATTTAGGGGATCAGATTTTACAGGTTGAAAACCTGAGCAAAACCGCTAATGGAGAAGTTTTATTTAAAAACATCAGCTTTACCATTAATAATGGTGATAAGGTGGCTTTGCTTTCGCAGAACTCCTTAGCTACTTCCGCTTTGCATGATATCTTGGCCGGAAGAGATAAAGATTTTAAGGGTGAATTTAAATGGGGCGTAACCGTTATTCCTGCAAGTTTACCAATTGATAATCACGATTATTTTGAGGGTAAAGATGACAACTTGGTAGACTGGTTGAGAGAATATTCTAAAGAAGAAAAAGATGAGACTTTTATCAGAAGCTTTTTAGGAAGAATGCTGTTCTCTGGTGAAGAGGTTTTTAAAAAATCCAGTGTACTCTCCGGAGGAGAAAAAATGCGTTGTATGTTCTCTAAAATGATGTTGGAAGGTCCGAATGTTTTATTAATAGACGAACCTACTAATCACTTAGATTTAGAATCCATCACTGCTTTAAACAACGGTTTAAAAGATTTTAAGGGAGTCATCATCATGACTTCACGAGATCACGAGTTAACAGAAACAGTTGCAACCCGTGTAATTGAGATTACCCCAAAAGGTACTTTAGATAAATTGATGGATTATGATGATTACATTACCGATGATAACATTAAACAGCAACGGACTGAATTGTACGGCGAGCTGGTTTAGTCATACAATTTGAAGATAAATCAATTTGAAGATTTGATAATTTGAAGATAAGTTGATTTGAAAATTTGAAGATAAGTTAATTTGAAGATTTGATAATGTGAGTATTTGGAGATAACTTTATATGCTCAACAACAAAAGTTTTAAAATTATAATAGATAAAAAATCATGGTTAAATTTTTTCAAACATTAGCGGTAGTATGCGTAATGGCATTTACTGCATTCGCTCAAGAGCCAGCAAGTGCGGCAAAAGGAGTAACTTACGGAGAAGTAATTAATGCTAAAGGCGCTATCCCAATTACTAAGCTAACAGCTAAAATGGGTGATGCCCAAACTTTAAACACCAAAGTTTATGCTAAAGTATTAGAAGTTTGCACCAAAAAAGGTTGCTGGATGAAGGTTGCAAATACAAATGGCGAAACTACCATGGTAACTTTTAAAGACTATGCTTTCTTTATGCCTCAAAACCTGGTTGGCAAAACAGTGGTTTTAGAAGGAGTGTCTCAACAAAAAACCAGCACAATAGAAGAACAGAAACATTACGCTGAAGACGCAGGAAAATCTAAAGAAGAAATTGCTAAAATTAATACCGCTAAAAAGGAAATCGCTTTTGAAGCGAAAGGTGTTTTGGTTTTATAAATAGAAATTAAATCAATTGATAAAAATCCTGATTGTAAATTCAATCGGGATTTTTTATTTTAGATGAATTCAATCTAATATGAAAACAAATCTTATCCCAGAATACGATAAACTTTTCTATAATACTGCAATAAATAGATTTCCTCTATCTGCCTTAGTAGAATTTGATGAATTACTTAAGAAACTTACTACTCATGAGGCTTTTAAAGATTTAATAAAGGGTGTTAAAACCGCTAAATCTATGATTTATAGTATTAATGGATTTTATAAAGAGTCGTTTGAAATAATGATGGAGCAACTTGAGGAATTATCAATGCACACCTATGTTGGCTATTCCGCTTTAATTAATAGCGCTATTAATACCAGTGAAAAATTAGATAAAACAGAAATAGTAATGCCATATGCTGATGAATATTTAAAATATGGTGAGATTGAACTTTACGGTAAAATATTCGTTCTAAATTGGTTGGTAAAATATCATCCCAATAAAAATTACTCTTTTACTGATTTTGAAGATGTATTTTTAGAATTATGCGATGAAATGGGATATGTAAATAATAAAAATCTTGATTTTAAAACTCGAGTAGCATTGATAATGAAAGAATTCCATAGAGCGAATAAGGATTTACATCAATTTAAAATAAATATATCAGGGTTAAGCCCGAATGAATCTAATATTATTCTTGATGAGTTTCAGAAAACCGAACCATTAAGTTATTTTAGACAACAGGTAACAGCTTTTAGGAAATAAAAAAAGCGAATCAAAAATTGACTCGCTTTCAAAAATTTAAAACATTAATTATTAATGCTGATGTCCACCTTCTCCGTGAACATGACCATGTTCTAATTCTTCTTCAGTAGCTGGTCTTACTTCTTGGATGGTTCCGTTAAAATGCAATTCGTGACCTGCCATTGGATGGTTTAAATCTACTAAAACAGCATCTTCTGCAATAGAAACCACACGACCTTGAAAAGACCCGCCGTTGTTGTCCTGTAAAGGCAAAATTGAACCTACTTCAGGCAAAGGTTGGTCGCCGAACATATCTTTGGGAAGTGGAGCTACTGCTTTTTCGTCATATTCTCCGTATCCGTCTGCTGCAGTTAATGAAAATGAATAATCATCTCCAACTCCAAGTCCAGTTAAATGTTCTTCAAATTTCGGCAACATCATTCCTACTCCGTAAAGGAATACCAAAGGCTGTTCTTTGGTTGCACTTTCAACATGTTTTTTCTCACCGTTTTCGGTTACATACAAATCGTAGGTTAAGCCTACTACGTGGTTATTATCAATTTTCATGTGTTGTTTTTTTCGAAACGATACACTCGCTCCTATTCAAAAATTTGTTTAATTGCTTCATTTACTTCGCTCACCGGCAACCGACAGCTTTTATCTTTACAGACAAAAATTCTGGTTTCGCCAACAAACTTATCTTGTAGCAAAGGTAGAGTTCCTTGCTTACCTCCCAAAATTATCTTGTTAGGAATGTAGGTTTTTTCTAAATTCTGACGTTTTTGTGTCGATTCTTCTCCAGTTATCGCAATTTCGAAGCTTCCTTGCACCTCTTCCAATAATAAAGATGCCCAATTTGAGTAGCCAGAAGCATATGATTTTATCTGAGAAGCTACCATTTTTAATAGATGCCGATAAATTTTCTCATAACGTTTCTCCTCAAAAAACTGAGAAAGCTTTTTCAGATTCCATGCCATTACAGAGTTTGATCCTGGAATTACATTATCC
>JBDSHZ010000120.1:0-5345 GCA_039918235.1 Pelobium sp. | reverse complement strand
TATGATGCTTGGAAATTGTATAATACGCATTTGCAAAAGTTAAAGCACTAATTTGAAGCTCTATGTCTTTATGGTCTGCAAGTGTGAAAAGATTTTGCGCATCAATGTAAAAGGGTTCACGCTTTGCTAATAAATCAATTACAATGTTTGTATCGATAAAAACCTTTTCCATTTATTGATATTTCTTATCTAAGTAATCTCTATAATCTTTTCTTTCATCTATAGAAGAAGGAATTATACCTGTAAGACTTTCTACCAAGGGGCTAACTTTAGATTTCTTTTTTGTTCCTCGGGTAACTGAATTTAAATAATTTTCAATCATTTTAGATAAGCTTACACGATGGATTTTCGCATAGTTTTTAGCCTCTTCAATAACTTCTTTATTTAAATTTAAAGTAAGCTTAGTATTCATGGGATTTAATTTACGTGTAAAAATAATAAATTGTTACGTGTATTGCAAATTAAGGATTTAGTGGCATTTGGGTTTAAAGAGTTGAAAACTCTTTTCTATTGCTTAATCCGAAGTCACGCTTCGCTTAAGACTTCGGACAGTTAAGGTCTTCACTAATGTATTGATTAAGGAAAACCGTCATGTTGAACGATAGTGAAACATCTCACAGACTGGGTTTTCGTGTTATTTGGTGAGTTTACCTATGAGATTTCTCTTTCATCGAAATGATGTGGAATAAAGAAAAATGCTTAATTTCCTTTCTTTCATACGAGTTTCAATCCTTGGTCTGTGTCTTCACAGATCATTTATCTAGCTCATATTTCATTCTGTGAGGACACAGACAGAGGATAAGTATTGTTTAAGTATTCGTTTGCATTCATCACCGGGATTTTAGAGATTTTAAAATCTTTTTTAAGGTTTCGATCTGCGAAGACACAGACCGAGGATGAGTGTTTATAAATAACGAGTTTAAAAACTCTTTTCTATTCCTTCATCCAAAGTCACGATTCGCTTAAGACAGTTGGTTTTTTTAGCCCAGATAGGTGCGGATACCGGCCAGTGCTTAAGGCCTGCAGGCGTATGAGCGTATAGCTGGAATAGCTTCAAAAATTTATTTAATTCTAAAACTCCCAAAAAACAAAAAAGCAAGAATTTCTCAACCCTTGCTTTCCCACAATACAAGTTCTTTATTCTTGCATCTTATATCTTGCTTCTCGATTACTGCATCAAAAACTTAAAGTTCTGAATATTTTTAAGCGAGATCCCTGTACCACGTACTACTGCTCTCAAAGGATCATCGGCAACGTGAACAGGTAGTTTAGTTTTAGAACTGATACGTTTATCTAAACCGCGTAACAATGCACCACCGCCGGTTAAATAGATTCCGGTTTGGTAAATATCTGCTGAAAGTTCTGGTGGAGTGATTTCTAAAGCTTTTAAGATTGCTTCTTCAATTTTAGAGATGGATTTATCTAGGCAATGTGCAATCTCGGTGTAAGAAACGGTAATCTGTTTTGGAACACCGGTCATTAAGTCACGACCTTGAACTGCAAAATCTCCAGGAGCATCTGCTAATTCTGGCAATGCAGAACCAACCTCAATCTTAATTCTTTCGGCAGTACGTTCACCAATCATAATGTTGTGCTGACGGCGGATATAATTTACAATATCTGAATCAAAATTATCACCAGCAACGCGGATAGATTGATCACAAACAATACCTGATAAGGCAATTACCGCAATTTCTGTAGTTCCACCACCGATATCAATGATCATGTTTCCCATTGGTTCTTCCACATCAATCCCGATACCTACTGCCGCAGCCATTGGTTCGTGAATTAAATACACTTCTTTGGCACCTGCAATTTCTGCAGAGTCACGAACGGCTCTTTTTTCTACTTCAGTAATTCCTGAAGGGATACAGATCACCATTCTTAAAGAAGGGAAAAACCAGCCTTTTCCACCGTTGATCATTTTAATCATCCCACGGATCATGTGCTCCGCAGCGTTAAAATCTGCTATTACACCATCCTTTAGCGGACGGACAGTTTTGATGTTTTCGTGGGTCTTGCCCTCCATCTGCATCGCCTGTCGGCCAATGGCAATGACTTTATTAGTAGTTCTATCAAAAGCTACGATAGACGGTTCATCTACCACTACTTTATCATTGTGTATAATTAAGGTATTCGCTGTACCTAAGTCAATTGCGATTTCCTGTGTAAACCAGTTGAATAAACCCATTTATAAATTGTTGAGGTCTTGTTTTTAATTATTTAATAAATATGCAAATTACCTTGCATCACTATTTTTAGAAAATTGCAACTGACGAATTTTGAATTCATTCACCGTGTCTTTTAATTTTTTTAGATATTTACTTTTATCCGCATTAAATTGTTCCGTGAGTTCTTCACGGATTTGATACATATAATCTACTGCATGGAAATCAGAATCTACTTTTTTAATATTATTTTTCATAAGTAACCTCCTTTGGTGTTCTAATATCTATTGTTGAATAGCCATATTTTAAATTTATAGAATTGTATTGACGTATTCTGAAAAAATTGACCATGTGTTTAAAATTCCAACTTACTAAACTATCTACCTTTAAAATGCTTGAAATTGCTATATGTTGTGCATCCGTATGAAATTTATTTGTTAAAGCACCTTCATTAACATATTTATCTGCCAGTTGAATTTGCTCTTCTGAAATTGATACCAGCTCAATAAATTCAGGGGGTATTGTTGTTGGTAAATTACGAATTATTTCTGGTGCTTTTTGTAGCTCTAAAAGCGTTACATCAGATATGATAACAGTGAATCTCCCTTGTTTTGCTTGTTCAAAAAATGGTATTGTCCATTCAGAAAATTCTTTGTCATCATACCCACCCCAAACAGAAGTATCAACATAAAATTTCATTTACAAAAGTAGTTAAAATTAAATATGATGTAAGTTAAAATAAATTAATGTTTAAAATGTCGTACGCCTGTTGTAACCATGGCAATGCCTTTTTCATTCGCCATATTAATAGAATCTTGATCTTTAATAGAACCGCCCGGTTGTAAAACTGAAGTGATCCCAGCTGCAGCGGCCAGTTCTACACAATCTGGAAAAGGGAAGAAAGCATCAGACGCCATTGCTGCACCTTTTAGAGAGAAACCAAAGCTTTCTGCTTTTATAACCGCTTGTCTTAAAGAGTCGACCCTTGAGGTTTGCCCCACGCCACTCGCGATTAAAGTATTGTCTTTTGCAAAAACAATAGTATTTGATTTGGTGTGCTTCACTACTTTGTTAGCAAAATAAAGATCTTTTAATTCTTGTGCTGTAGGTTGTTTTACGGTAACGGCGGTCATTTGTTCCGGTGTTTCAACCGTATGGTCTTTATCCTGCTCAATTACGCCATTTAATAATGTTTTGAATAGTTTCCCCGGAAGGGTTACTTCTTTTCTTTTCAGGATGATTCTGTTCTTTTTTGAAGTAATCACTTTTTCTGCTGCCGCCGAGTAGGAAGGCGCAATTAATACTTCAAAAAATAATTTGTTGATTTCTGTTGCAGTGGCTTCGTCCACTTCTCCGTTACAGATCAGTACGCCGCCAAAGGCAGAAACTGGGTCACATGCCAAAGCATTGTTCCAAGCATCTAATATTTGCGGACGACTGGCTACGCCACAAGCATTGGTATGTTTTAGAATGGCGAATGTTGGTTCGGTAAACTCATCAATTAAAGCAACGGCCGCATCAACATCTACCAGGTTGTTGTAGGATAGTTCTTTGCCATTCAGCTTTTCGAACATGGCTTCTAAATCGCCATAGAAAAAACCTTTTTGGTGCGGATTTTCTCCATAACGTAAAACGGAAGCTTTTTGCTCACTTTGTTTAAAAACTGTCAAAGCATCGTCTCCTTGGTTAAACCAATTGAATATAGCAGTATCATAATGTGAAGAAACATTGAAAGCATTGCGGGCAAATGCCTTACGCTGTGCTAAAATAGTTTCTCCGTTTTGCGCTTCTAAAATTTGATTTAAAGGACTATAATCATCTTTTGAAGCAATAATGACCACATCCTGATGGTTCTTTGCTGCTGCCCTGATTAAAGAAATGCCACCGATATCAATTTTCTCAATAATATCTTGCTCTTCCGCACCGGATTTTACGGTTTCTTCAAAAGGATATAAATCGACAATCACCAAATCAATCTCAGGAATTTCGTATTCGGCTATTTGAGCTTCATCGCCTTCATGTCCTCTTCTGGTTAAAATGCCACCAAAAACTTTTGGATGCAATGTTTTTACTCTTCCACCTAAAATAGAAGGATAAGAAGTTAAATCTTCCACCGGAATTACATCCACCCCTAAATCTTTAATAAACTTTTCTGTACCGCCTGTAGAGTAAATGTTTACGCCCAATTTGTTTAATTGATGGATAACAGGTTCTAAATTGTCTTTATAAAATACAGATATTAAAGCGTTTTTGATTTTTACTGGGTGGCTCATGAAGATTTTTTTGTTTGAGCCGCAAAGATAGAAAAATCAATTTTTATTTTGAGTAGAACTGAATTATAGTTTTATAAAATTCATTGTGTCAAAAAAAACAATTTTGATAGTTATTAAAAACTATATTTAGCTCAACACATTCATTTCAAATCAGTGAAGCTAATCAAGACTAAAAAAATTCCTACACCACTAACGCTAATGATGTTAGTGATCATTGTGGCGGCAATTAGTACTTGGTTATTGCCGGCGGGGCAATACAGCAGCCTATCCGCAGAAAACAATAAATCTTTTATTATAACATCTGTAGCAGAGACAGTTTCAGTACCCTTCAGCCAAAAAACTTTAGATAGCTTATCTATAAAAATTCCGCTTCAAAAATTTGTGAATGGAGATATTCGTAAACCTATTTCTATTCCAAATACTTATCAAAAATTAACAGCTAAGCCTCAGGGATTTATTAAAGTATTGGAAGCGCCAATCAAAGGTGTGATTGATAGTATTGATATTATTTTATTTATTCTTTTTATTGGGGGCTTTATGGCAGTTTTTAACAAAACTGGAGCCCTGTTTAAAGGCGTTAAGTATTTAGGGAAAAGTATGCAGGGTAAAGAAAAATTACTCATTATTATATTAACCTCAATATTTAGTTTTTTAGGTGGCTCTTATGGAATGGATGTGGAAGCAATTGTTTTTTATCCCATTTTAGTCCCGCTTTTTATTGCAGCAGGTTACGATTTAATTGTGCCTTTAGCCATTGTTTTCGGTGGCACATGTACAGGTGTAATTGCAAGCTTTAGTAATCCATTTTCTGTAATTATCGCTTCTAATGTTGCCGGTATCAACTGGACAGATGGGCTTTATGAACGATTGTTGTTTTTTGCTATCTCTACTACTATTTTAATTA
>JBDSHZ010000119.1:0-25852 GCA_039918235.1 Pelobium sp. | reverse complement strand
AAGGATGCAAACATGATGGAAGCATTTGTGCAAGGGCTAGATATCCATACAGCAACCGCAGCTAAAGTTTATGGTATTGCTTTAGAAGAAGTCACTTCGGATCAGCGTAGAAATGCCAAGGCGGTTAACTTTGGAATCATCTATGGACAATCGGCTTTCGGGCTTTCCCAAAGCTTGGGGATTCCCAGGAAAGAAGCGGCAGAAATCATTGAAAATTATTTCATTCAATATGCTGGAATTAAGCAATACATGGCAGATACCATGAATTTTGCTAGAGAAAATGGGTTTGTGGAAACTATTATGGGTCGCAGGCGTTATTTAAGAGACATCACTTCCGCCAACCAGACGGTTAGGGGCTTTGCCGAAAGGAATGCCATTAATGCACCTATACAAGGTTCAGCCGCTGATATGATTAAAATTGCCATGATCAACATTCATCAGGATATTAAAGATCAAAAGCTACAGTCTAAAATGACCATGCAAGTGCATGATGAATTGGTTTTTGATGTGATAAAATCAGAAAAAGAACAGATGAAAGCCATTATCCAGCATAGGATGCAAACGGCTATGAAAACTACCGTTCCTATTCTGGTGGAAATTGGTGAAGGTTATAATTGGTTAGCAGCTCATTAATGATAAAAAAAGCGATATATGTTTTGGTATTGTCTTTTCTATTTTTAGGGAAAGCAGGGTTTGCTCAGGATAATAAAGATTTCATGAGCAAATCTATAGATGGTTATATCCATTTATATTACGATGTGCAGTATTGTTTGGTGGATGAAAGCTGTGAGTTTAAAACCTATACCCGGGTTACTAAATATGATAAAGCCAAAGGTGGTTTTAATGGTTTCTTTACCGATTACTATAATAATAACCAACCTGCTTTAACAGGTACATATCTGGAAGGAAAGAAAAATGGCGAGTTTAAATTCACCTATCCTAATGGTAAAGTGAAGTCCAGTATTTTCTATAACAATAATATTCCTGAAGGTAAATGGCGTTATTTTTACTTGAGCGGAAATCCTTGGTTAGAAATTGAATTTAAGAACCAGATCCCTTATTTAATTTCTTTCTGGGATGAGAAAGGCATGAAACGGATAGAAAATGGGAAGGGTAAATTGAAACTTTCTCAGCCTGTATTGGATTTTAATGAATTTGGATTCATTAATACCATTGTAAAAGGGAGTTTAAAAAATGGCAGACCTGATGGAATTTGGCAAAATTTGTTAGGCTATCCTAAAGCAGAAGATGAAGTAATTGGGAATGAGCTGTATAATGATGGAGAATTTGTACAGTCGCAATATACTTATCCACCCAATATTAAAACCAACCAATCGCTCATCAGCATGGTGCCTTTCTTTTATCCGCTTAATGCAGAAACTATGATTTATAAAGGCTGCACTGTTGATGAAAATCAAAATTATAATATCTATCTGCAAAATTATTTAAATACCAACCTACCCTTAATATGGACTTTAAAGAACGCTCCTGATATTGATAAATTTACTGTTAAAGTTGAAGTAAGAGCAAATGGGCAAAGTGCTGCCATTACTTTTCCGGATGAGTTTCCTATACTTTTTGCAAATTCATTAAAAATAGCATTGAGCAATATTCCTTATTGGATTCCATCCTTTAAAGATGGAAAAACAATAGATGATGTACTGGAAATTACGCTTTATAAAATAAATTTGGAAAACGATGTGATCTCTTTTGGATATCCAATCATCAAAAGGAACAATGGGCGTTAAAAAACCTTTAGCAATTTAAAGCAGATGTTAGCATTTTTTCTATCAGAGGCATTTTTATTAATGATTTTGTAATTTTTAAATTAAAACAAACTAATATTTTAACAGGCTTGAAATTTGTATAATAAATCTTAATTTAAAGCACACAATTAGATATGAATATATTGCATTTAAGCGCTGAATGCTACCCTGTAGCAAAAGCTGGAGGATTAGGCGATGTTGTAGGGGCACTTCCAAAATACCAAGTTGGCTTAGGCGTAAATGCAATGGTAGCAATGCCTTATTATGATCGCAAATTTGTTCATGAACACCAATTCATTTCAGAATATAAAGGAAGTGGGAAATTAGGTTTTAGAGGATTTGATTTCGAGATCTTAAAAGAGAAGAATAAAACTTTAGGTTTTGATCTTTTTCTGGTAAGGATCCCTGATTTGTTAGACCGTCCTGAAATTTATTCCTATCCTGATGAAAGTGAGCAATTCATTGCTTTTCAGCTTGCTGTTTTAGAATGGGTGGTTGCTACCAAAAAAAAGGTAGATATATTTCACTGTCACGATCATCATACAGGATTGATTCCTTTTTTAATTCAACATTCTGGCAGGTACAACTCATTAAGTAAAACATCAACCGTATTTACCATTCATAACGGCGAGTATCAAGGGTGGTTGAATTGGGAAAAGTTTTACTATTTACCAGAAGTTGATCCTGCTATGGGAGGCTTGTTAGATTGGAATAAATGTATAAATCCTTTGGCAGCGGCTATTAAGTGTTGCTCAGCTTACACCACAGTTTCTCCAAGTTATTTAGAGGAGTTAAAATATAATTCTCACGGCTTAGAATTTCTTTTTGAGATAGAAGGGCACAAAGGCACTGGTATTTTAAATGGTATTGATGAGGAAGTATGGGATCCCAAAACTGATTCCATGATGTCTTTTAACTACAGTAAAACAACGGTAAAAACTGGAAAAGATCAAAACAAAAAGGAAATATGTGAGCGTTTTGGATTAGATATTAAAAAACCCCTCATCACATTTATTGGTAGATTGGTGATAGAAAAAGGTGCTGATAAATTAGTGGAGCTGATTAAGGAAATTACTTTAAGAAACCAAGGGGAGTTTAGTTTTCTAGTATTAGGGTCAGGTGAAAAGGAAATTGAAAATGATTTGATCGAATTACAGTCTTACCTTAAGAATTATAATTGTTACATTGGATACGATGAGCAATTGTCTCATAAAATATATGCTTCCGCAGATTTTATCCTAATGCCCTCCAGAGTGGAACCTTGTGGATTAAACCAACTATATTCTTTGAGATATGGCACTGTTCCAATAGTGAGATCTACAGGCGGATTAAAAGATTCAGTGAAAGATTTTAGTGAAGACGGAGGTTATGGCATCAAATTTGAAAATTTAGAACTTTTTGAAATGGTAAATGCTATTCAAAGAGCCATTCAGCTCTATCAAGATCAGAAAAAAATTGACCAATTAAGAAAAACAATGATGACTTTAGATTTCTCGTGGAATAAATCTGCAAAAGCTTATGTCGCATTATATAAAAGTTTAACCTCAGAACCATGATAGAATCTAAAGTAATCTCCATTATCTTGGGTGGTGGGCAAGGCTCAAGGCTTGCTCCCTTAACTGCCACCCGTTCAAAACCTGCCGTTCCAATAGCCGGTAAATACCGCTTAGTTGATATTCCGATCTCAAATTGTATAAATTCAGGTTTAGACCGGATGTTTGTACTCACCCAGTTCAACTCTGCATCATTAAATAAACACATTAAGAATACTTACCATTTTAGCGTATTCAGTAATGCTTTTGTAGATATTTTAGCAGCGGAACAAACGCCAGGGAACGAAGGATGGTACCAAGGAACTGCCGATGCGGTAAGGCAAAGTTTACATCACCTAAAACAGCATGATTTTGAGTATGTTTTAATCCTTTCTGGAGATCAGCTTTATCAGATGGATTTTTGTGAAATGATTGAAAACCATGTTAACAGTGGTGCAGAAATTACACTGGCAACCATCCCTGTAAATGCAAAAGATGGAACCAGCTTTGGGATATTGAAAGCCAATGCAACTAATGAGATTACTACTTTTACAGAAAAACCAAATTCAGAAAAAATTATCGGATGGGAGTCTGAAGTTGGGCCAGAAATGGAAGCTGAAGGCCGTTTATACTTAGCCTCCATGGGGATTTACCTTTTCAATAAAGACGTGTTGATTGGCATGTTAGAAGGGAATGAAAGACATGACTTTGGTAAGCAAATTATTCCGGATGCAATTGGTGTAAATAAAATTATAAGCTATCAATATGAAGGTTATTGGACAGATATTGGAAATATAGACTCTTTCTTTGAAGCCAATTTAGGTTTAACAGATGATATTCCTCAATTTGATTTATTTAATAAGAATCCTATTTATTCCAGAGCGAGGATGTTACCACCGAGTAAAATTTCGGGCACTAAACTCAATAAAGTAGTGATTGCCGATGGTTGTATTATTCATGCAGCAGAAATTACAAGATCAGTAATCGGAATTAGAACCCGAATAGGTAGTGGAAGTAGGGTGTCTAATTGTTATGTAATGGGCAGTGATTATTACCAAACTATTGATGAGATTAAGGGACTTACTGAATCTAATAGGCCATTGTCAGGTATTGGTGAAAATTGCAATATCAACAATGCTATTTTAGATAAGAACTGCTTCATTGGAAATAATGTAACCATTAATGGAGGTCCGCATTTAGAGCCTGCTGAGCATGAAAAATACACTATAAAAGATGGAATTATTGTGATTAAAAAGGATGCAGTGATTGAAGATGGAACCGTTATTGGATAATTGCTTGCAAATTTATTTCGTAACAAAAAAGGAGCTTTTAAAAGCTCCTTTTTTGTTAAAATTGATTAAGTGTAATACCTTATAAAGCAGTGGCTTTTGAAATATCGTCCGTAATTTCTAAAAGGTGTAGTGTTGCACCTGCATCAGCGAAAGCCTTTTTAGCCTTATCATGATCTATCTTAATGAAACCAAAAGTATCATAATGCATCCCGATGATGTTTTTACATTTAATGAAATCAGCAGCAATTACCGCATCATCAATCCCCATGGTGAAATTATCGCCAATAGGCAGAAAAGCATAATCCAAATGGTTCAATTCGCCAGTGAGTTTCATTTCCTGATTTAGCGAGGTATCTCCAGCGTAATAAATTGTTTTTCCTTCTGCTTTAATGATAAAGCCTGCTGCGGTACCGCCATAAGTTCCATCGGGCAGGGAATTGGAATGTGAAGCATATACCATTTTTACGCTTCCAAAATCAAAATTCCAGCTTCCTCCTAAATTCATAGGATGCCCGTTTTTTACCCCTTGTTTCGCACACCATTCTATAATCTCAAAAGAGCTGACTACTTGTGCATTGGTTCGTTTTGCAATACTGATTAAATCAGCTACATGATCTCCATGCCCATGAGAGATTAAGATATAATCACATGCTATTTCATCAACTTTGATGTGGCTTGCCAATTCGTTTGGGGAAATAAATGGATCAATTAAAATTTTCTTCCCTGCTATTTCAAATAAAAATGTGGAGTGACCTAAATAATTAACTTTCATAAATGTTATTCTTTTTTAATAGGAACTATTTATTGCCAAAAAGGTTTCCTAAACCTCCCATTCCGCCCAACATTTGTTCAGTAACTGCTGCCATTTCAGATTGTGAAACATTTTCAGCTTGAGCTAAAACTTTATTTATGGCCACTACTAAAAGCTCTTCCAAACCTTCTTTGTCATTTTCTGCTAAAAACTGATCTTCAATTTCTATTGAAGTAATGGTTTTAGAAGCAGTTGCGGTCACTTTTATTGCACCACCCTCCACTTCTGCAGTAACAGCTATACTTTCTAGTCTCTTCTTTACTTCTTCCGCTTTTTGTTGCGCTTCAAATATTTTATCAAACATGTTTACAAATTTTGATGAGTTCTAAAGGTCGGGAATTTTAATACACCAAAAATTTAAATTTTTATTGAGCTAATATTTAATCTTTTATACTCATCGGTTGCTTAAAATTATGATTGGAAAATTTTATTGGCATGACACTTGTAAATGGCATTAGAAAATTAATAAAAATGAAAAAACAATTATTTAGAGGGTTAGTTGCAGTAGCTGCAATTTCCTTGATACAATTTACAGATGCTTTGGCACAAGATAATGGCCACGCAACAAGATTAAGTGCGGCAATGGGTATTGGAGTACCAACAAAATCTGGTGGTGCTGATGTTATATTAGCTCCTGATTTGAGATTACAACATGATTTAGGAGAAAGAACGTCTTTAACTTTAACCACTGGTTATTATGCTTTTTTAGGCAATAAAGGTGGTGCTGATTTAATCCCTTTAAAAGCTGGAGCTAAATTTTTCTTCGGAGAAACTTTTTATGTGCAGCCAGAAGTTGGAGTTGGTTTTGCTACTAAAAGCAATTTCGGAACGCCATTCATTTATGCGCCAAGTTTAGGTTATGCTAATAACAAATGGGATGTTGCTTTAAGATATGAAGGGTTTGAATATAAAAATGGGAATTCTGGAATGGTAGCACTTAGATTAGCATACGCTTTCAAAAGACCTAATAAATAATATTCAAAAGAGATTAGCTTTTGCAGCGCATACGCAAAGCTAGGAATTTATAAATCAGCCAGCTTTAAAGCTAGCTGATTTTTTTTAAAATACGAAATGAACGATTCCGTAAATGATGGCTGCTAGAACGGCAGAAACTGGAATGGTTAAAACCCAAGCCCAAATTAGGCTATAAGTAACGCCCCACCTCACGGCAGAAACTCTTTTTGTTAAACCTACCCCAATAATAGATCCTGTAATGGTATGTGTAGTAGAAACTGGAATACCAAAATGTTCGGTAATTCCTAAAGTCACTGCGCCTGCTGTCTCTGCACTTACGCCTTCCAATGCCGTTACTTTGGTTATTTTGGTCCCCATGGTTTTTACAATTTTCCAACCACCGCTCATCGTTCCCAAAGAAATGGCAGCATAACAGGATAGAGGGATCCATTCGGGCATAGGCGCATTACCATCTAATACTTTATTTGCTACTAAAGCTGCAAATATAATTCCCATCACTTTCTGCGCATCGTTTCCACCATGCGTAAAGCTTAAAGCCGCAGAAGATACCAACTGCAATCTTTTGAACCATTTCTCAGCTACAGAAGGCCTGGCGTTTTTAGAGATATTGATAATTATTAAATTGATGACCACAGCGATGATCATCCCAATGATAGGTGCTAACACTATAAATGCAACCACTTTAAGAATAGGAGTTAAATTTACCGCCTGCAATGCTGAATCACCCAATGCCATTGCGTTTGCCATACCTGCACCGGCAAATCCACCGATTAATGTATGTGAAGAGCTGGAAGGAATGCCATAATACCAAGTGAGTAGATTCCAACTGATGGCAGCCAATAAACCAGCCAATACTACCTCTAAAGTAATATAATTGGCGTAAACTGTTTTTGCTACAGTATCTGCAACTTTATGATCTGTAAAATAAAAATAAGCAGCAAAATTGAACAATGCAGCCCAAAGTACAGCTTGAAAAGGGGAAAGTACTTTTGTAGATACAACTGTTGCTATAGAATTGGCTGCATCATGAAAACCATTGATAAAGTCAAATCCTATTGCAAGAATAATAACAACAACTAGAAGGGTGGTAACCATTAAATATTCTTTTATTGATAAGATTTAGGCATTTTTAACTAAGATGGTTTCTAACACATTAGCCACATCTTCACACATATCAGTAGCGCTTTCTAAACCTTTAAGCACTTCTTTATATTTCATAATAACTTTTGCATCATCTTCAAAATCGAAAAGATCACCTATCGCTTTGTCAAAGATATAATCTGCTTGATTCTCTATGCTGTTGATGCGCACACATGAATCTGCAATTAATCTTACGTTTTTTAGATTTTTTAATTCTTTAATGGCTTTATCTACATCAACGCAGGCTAGCGCAACTAATTCTGCCAGTTTCTTAATCGGTTCGGTTGATTCATGCACATTGTATAAAAGAATTCTGCTAGAACTTCCATGCATATAATCTGCAACATCGTCTAATGCAGTAGCTAAAGTATGAATATCTTCCCTATCAAACGGAGTGATGAAAGTCTTACTCAGTTCCAAATAAATTTGGTGGGTAACATCGTCTCCTCTGTGTTCTAAATCTTCAATTTGTTTGTGTAAAGGTTCTCTTACTGCTAAATCATCAGTATTAACAAGTTTTTTTAGCAATTCAGACATCTCCACTAAATTGGAACTTGCTTTTTCAAAAAGAGGAAAGAATTTTCTGTCTTTAGGAATGAAATAAGAAAATATATTATTCATTTCAGATTAATAGTTTAAGCCACAAAACTACTATCTCAATGTTAATATAGTGTTAAGTTTTAGAGGTAATTAATGGAATGTTAATACGGACGTCCTTACACCTTCTTAAAGTAAAACCAAATGTTGAACCTAAACCTTCAGTGCTTCTCACATTAATAGTTTGATCATGAGCTTCTACAATATGTTTTACAATTGCTAAGCCCAGTCCTGAACCTCCAATCTGTCTTGATCTGCTGGTATCTGTTCTGTAAAATCTTTCGAAAAGTCTAGGAAGAAATTTTTCTTCAATGCCCGAGCCATCATCGGTAATTTCTATCAGATACTGATCATGCAACTGGAAAATACTAATTGCCGTAGAGCCGTTCTCTTTGCCATATTTAAAAGAATTATCAATCAGGTTTATTAAAACTTGCCTTATTTTTTCTCTATCAGCATCAACCCACGTTGGGAAATCATATTTGTCTTTGAAAATCTGATTGATTTTATATTTTTTGGCTTTTAGCTCTAAAGCCTCCATCACCTCCTTTATTAATAAAACAAGGTCAAATTTTTGATAGTTAATGGGAATTTCTCCACTTTCCAATTTAGAAATTTCATTTAAGTCTTTTATTAGAAAACTTAAACGCTCTACATTTCTGGAAACTTTTTCCAAAAATGATTTGGCTAATTCAGGGTCTTCTAAGCCACCATCTTGTAGCGCTTCAACATATCCTTCAATTGCGAAAAGAGGAGTTTTAAATTCATGCGATATATTGGAAAGAAACTCTCTTCTAAATTTTTCCTGTTTCTTTAAATCGTCAATTTCTGTTTTCTTTTCTATTGCCCACTCTTTTACTTCCTGCTCTACATCGTTTATAGGGTCTGGACTTACATATTCTCCCAATGCGTCTTTCAAATCTTTGCCCAGTTTTAAGCTATGGATCATTTTATAAATTATTTTGATTTTAGAATACACATATTTCTCAATCAAGAAATAGAATACAAAATAACTTACCGCTGTAGAAATGCTGAGTGAGATGAGGAACCAATACCAATTGTGCTGAAAATAAAGATTAACGCAACCAATGGAAATACCAACGGCTAAAGCGTTCAGAAAAACTAAGGTGCGCAACTTCATGGTGCAATATAAATATTTTTTTAAAACGGCTTACCGTGAGTTTTTTTTACAATTAGGTTGGTCAGGTTTGGAAATATTTGAAGCCCCGAAATAAGGAGTTGCGTGATGGTTTCATTTCCAAAAAGATTTTGAATTGCTCTTCCCACTTTTAACCTTGTTGCAAAATTTTTGTTCCAAGTATATTCGTAGGATTGCTCTAATTGAGCTCTTTTAGCAGGATTGATGCCTTCACTGCAATTTGAAATGATGTTATCAGCCAACATTTTTCCGGAGTGGATGGCCATGGACATTCCGTTTCCGCAGAGCGGAGCAATCATACCTGCTGTATCGCCACACATGAGCATGTGATGATCTACTAAAGATTTTTTTTCAAAAGATATTTCATTGATGGTTTCGGGTTGTGGCCATATAAATTCTGATTTTTGAAATAGGTGATTTAAATGGGCATTCTTTTTCAAGATGTTTTCTTCCATAGCTGAAATGGAACCATAATCTTTTAAAAACCGGTTTTCTGCCATGTAACACAAGCAATATAAATCGGCTTCAATTTTATTAATACCGCAATAACCTCCCGAAAAATTATCCAACTGAATGGTGTCTTTTGGAAAATCGGTTTTGATATGGTACTTGACTCCTATATATGGACTGCGTTTATAAAAGAAACTTCTATTTAATTTTTGATCTAGATTAGATCGTTTCCCAAATGCACCAATCACCAAATCGGCAATTAATGTTTCTTCTGAAAGGATGACCTCAAACTTTTCATCCTCAAACTTCACATCCAAGACCTTAGTTTCTAATAGAAATTTAACTCCTGAATTTTTCGCTTGTTGATATAACGCATCATCTAAAATATATCGGCTGATGCCAAATGCGCCTAAACCTAAATCTGCATGCAGAGATTTCCCATTCTTTGCCGTTACTGTAAGTTTAGAGATTTTTGAAGCACCTAATTCATCGGGAAAAATACCCAGCTCATTTAAAAATGGTAAAACTTCATTACTCACATATTCGCCACACACTCTATGAAAAGGATATTTTTTACGTTCGATAAGAGTGACTTCAAAATCGGCTTTAGCCAGTACAATAGCATTGATTAAGCCTGCTAAGCCACCGCCAATAATGATGATTTTAGGTTTAATCATTTATAGATGATGATTTGCCACCTAAATGCCCACATCCATTTGATGGTATATGATTTCGCTTTTGCATCGGATAGCAGTTTTTGCAGCTCTTTTCTTTTGAAACTCCTCATTACTGAAACTTGACTGTCATTTTTAACCATTGGTGATTTTGAGAACAATTTGGTTAAAATTCCAATAGAATGGTAAGCCAAAGGATGGCGATGAAGGTCATTAATGATGACTGCTTTTTTGGAAGAATGCAACATTTTACCCACAAGTTTAGCCCATTGTTCATCCTCAAAATGATGCGTAAATAAACTGCTGATCACAAAATCAAATTCATTTTCACTGAATTCTTCGGATAAAACATCGGCAAGCCTAAAACTAACTTTGAGATTTGAACCGAATTGTTGCCTTGCATAATCTACGGTTGCAGGTGTAGCATCTATTCCGATATATGTTGGATGAATGTCGCTTTTTTCGAAACGCTTTTGTAGGACTTTAAAAGTGCTTCCACTGCCACAGCCCCAATCAGCAATCACATCTCCTGATTTCAGTTTTAATTTTTTAAAAGCATCAAAAAAAACAAAAAAACCGCCTAATAATTTATTAATAACATCTAATTCTTTTAAAACAGGATTTAACTCTTCGAGCGAAAGCCCAAAATTATCCATTATTTCATCTTCATTGCTTCGGTTTTTAAAATCAGGCATAAGATAGGGTCATGCTTTCAAAAGTTAGTCCTGGGCCAAAAGCAAAGCTCATAACCTGTTCATCTTTATTGGCTGCTTTAAGCTTTTTACTCAGTTCATTTAAAACAAAAATAACAGTAGCGGATGACATATTCCCAAAATTTTTCAGGACCGAATAAGCATGCTCATTTTGTGCAACGGAAAGATTGAACACCTCATCGCACACTTCCAAAATCTTTCTTCCACCGGGGTGAATGGCGAAAGCTCCAATTTCGTCAAATGCCAGATTGGCTTTTCGCAGTAATTTATCTGCAATGTTTCTGATTCCGGATTTAATTTGTTTTGAAACCTGATTGGTCAATTGCATTTCGAAACCGTGATTGCCAATTTTCCATGCCATTTCGTTTCTGGCCTCTGTAATCACTTCCGTATAAAAAGAACCAATGCTGAATAATTTCTCTTCCGCATAATCCTGATGTTGCACTAAAACGGCAGAGGCACCATCCGCAAATAAAGAATTTGCCAACCAGTTATCCAAAGTGTTTTCTCTTTGAAAATGAAGAGTGCAAAGCTCCACATCTACAATTAAAACATTGGCTTCGGGCTGTGCCCTACAAATATAATCTGCAACTTTTAAAGCGTTAAAAGCACCATAACAGCCCATAAAGTTGATACAGGTACGCTCCACAAATGGATTCAATTCCAATTGCTCCACTATTTCAATATCTAAACCTGGGGCGTACATTCCTGTACAGCTCACGGTAATTAGGTGCGTAATTTTTTTCTTATCAAAGTTTTTAAGCTGTGAGGCCAAATTTTCAATGGCATTTAGACTTAAATTTAAAGCGGTTGATTCATAAATGTCACCTCTTTTAGCAGTTGTTGGAAAAGGCTCCAATCCTTTTTCGTTCCCAAAAAAATCATATTGCCCACGGTCTTTACCAAAATCGTTTAAAACAGAATGCCTAAAATCTATTCCTGAAACCTGATATAATTTCTCTAATCTTCTGGCATTATTCACGTCTAATTGATGAGCGTCTTTCATAAACTGAAAGATTTGATCTTGGGAGAACCTGTTTTGTGGGTTACTGGTCCCAATTGCCGAAATAATACTGCTCATCTGCGTTTGTTTTTCTAAATTTAATTTTATTTCCTTAATCTCTTATATGCGTTTGGCAATTTCCAGATCGGTGCTTTTACATTTACGACTTCCATTTTCACTATTGCTGTTGCCCGTATATCTTTTTGCATTGAGTAGGTCAGCTAACTTTAACAATTTACATGCCTTAGTGGTTTTTATTGTACTGCATCTTTTAATCTACCCGGCAAGTAATGGCTATAATAGTTATTTTGATCAAGATGAAGGAAGTATTGCGCTGATTAAAAATCCCCCAAAGGCAGACATTACATTATACTATACGTCAATTTCACTGGAATGGTTTGGAGTGCTATTGGCCTTTTTTGTAGGTTGGCAGTTTAGTTTAGGAGTAATTGTTTATAATTTTCTTTCAAAAGCATATAGTCACCCTTCGGTTAGGTTAAAGAAATTCCCCATCATCAGTTTTCTTACGGTATTTATTTTTCAAGGAGGATTTATTTATCTCTTATGCTTGTACGCTTTTAAAAACTTTGATTTTGGCTTTACACTAGCTGATTATTTAGCTTCTTTAATCTGTTCCTGTTTGATAGGAGCAACCTACCCATTAACGCAGGTTTATCAGCATGAAGAGGATAGTAAGCGGGGCGATAAAACACTGAGTTTATTATTGGGAATTAAAGGGTCTTTTGTTTTTTCTGGGCTGCTATTTACAGCAAGCATTTTTTTGATGTTTCTTTTCTGGAATCAGCAACAACAGCTCAATAATTTTTGGGTGTTTTTAGTAATGATTTTGCCCGCTACTGCCTTTTTTTTATGGTGGTTTGTTAAGGTTTTAAAAGACACCAAACAGGCAAATTTCACAAACATGATGAGGATGACCATCATCAGTGGAAGTGCCATGTTAATTTATTTTACTTGGCTTTGGCTTGTTGCCTAATTTTTTCTAAATATTCTTCTGGGAATTGGTTTTCTGTAGCATTTTGAATTAAAAGGCTCATATACCTTTCTGAAGGGAAGATATTTTCTGTAATATTTTCGCATTTAAACGCAAATGCTTTCTTTAAGCCATCTTTGATCTCCACCTCAATTTCTATAAAATCATAGCAGGGCTCTGTTTGCGCCAATTGTTCAAATTTCTTTTTACTGATCTGATAAAGTAAACCGTGTACTACTTCATTTTCAAGATAAATAAGATTTCCTCTCGCACTTCCGTCAGGATTTAATCGGTTAAATTTAAGGGCATAATTTTTAAGAGTTCCTTTACCAATAAAAACCACAGTTTCATTTACGCAGAATTCAACCAAAGTGGGATTTAAGCCACTTCCGTATCCAAAATATAAGAAAGAATCTTCCATAATATTAGCCTCCGTTCCATTCGCTATAAAATTGTGCCAAATAGGTTTCCATAAAAGCATGCCGCTGCTCGGCAATTTGCTTTCCTGTTAAGGTATTCATTTTATCTTTTAAGCGCAACAACTTCTCGTAAAAATGATTGATGGTAGGTGCTTTTGTGTTTTTATAAGCTTCTTTACTTTGGTTGATTTCCGGTTTAATTGCTGGATTGTATAATTCCCTATTTTTAAAACCGCCATAAGTAAATGCCCTAGCAATGCCAATGGCTCCAATTGCGTCTAGTCTATCTGCATCTTGCACCACCAACATTTCTTTAGAGGTAAAACTAATTGTCCCTAAACTACTTTTGAACGACATATTTCTAATGATCTGTTGCACATGCTCAATAATCTCAACATCAATATCAATAGATTTTAAAAAGTCACCAGCTTTTTGTGGTCCAATTTCCTCATCGCCGTCATGAAATTTAGCGTCGGCAATGTCATGTAATAAAGCAGCAAATTCTACCACTTCCATATTTACATCTTCTGCTGATCCAATTGTTTTTGCAGTTTTCCAAACTCTTTCTATGTGCCACCAATCATGTCCGGCTTCCGCATTTTGCAATTCTTTTTTAACAAAGGCGATGGTTTTTTCTATGTGATGTTGCATAAGATCAAAATTAGCATCTAATATTTATTTTCAGCATAATAAAGGGATTTTGGTAGAAATTAGTGCATTCGTGGCAAATTTTATTTTTTGTTTTTTTTTGCCACGGATGCACTAATATTAAATTGATTATTGCTTTAACCAACAGTATCTTTGAAATAAAAAGCAATTGAGGTATTTCTTTCATATCGGTTACAAGGGACTAAACTATCACGGCTGGCAAAAGAACGGTAAAGTGCTGACTGTACAGCAGGTGATGGAAGAAAAATTGGGACAAATATTAAAATCTCCCATAACAATTAACGGTTGCGGCAGAACAGATGCGCAAGTAAATGCCAGTCAGTTTTTCTTTCATGCTGATATTGAAAAGGAATGTGAGGAGACATTTCTTTTTCGGTTAAACCGGATTTTACCTCATGATATTGCAGTTTTTGACATCATCCCGATGGAGGGTTTGCCACATGCCAGATTTGATGCAAACCAAAGGCGATATGACTATTTTATCCATATTGAAAAAGATCCTTTTTTTAGTGAATTTAGCGCTCAATACTTGAGTTTGGAAGTAGCTGTAGAAAAGTTAAAAATAGCCACAGCACTATTGTTAAAATACAATAATTACCGTCCGTTTTGTACTTCGCCTGATAAAAATGAGCATACCATTTGTCATGTTTCAGATGCCAAATGGTTTATCTCTTCCAATAAAAAGCGTTTGCGGTTTCAGATTTCATCTAATCGGTTTTTAGCAAAAATGATCAGGATATTAGTTGGACAATTATTGAAAGTTGGAAAAGGGGAATTGAGTTTAACAGATTTTGAGCATTATTTCATCAATAAAGAAACCCCAAAAATTTTAGCTCCTGCACATCCTCAAGGTTTGTATTTATCAAAAGTCACTTATCCATATCTGGATTTAAAGCCAGCATCAGATTTTTTTAATCTAAATTTTGAGGAAAGCATTTGGGAATTGCTTTAAATAAATAGGGTTGGTCTCCTATAGAAACCAACCCTCTTGCGTCATTATCTTTACTCTTTTATCTTTCTTCTCTGCTCTCTTTATCCAAACTAATTATCATCTCTTCTGTATCTTCTTTCTCCGCCCATTGAAGGAACATTATTAGCGGAATTTCCTGCAAATTTAGAAATGTTGAAGGTAAAGCTCAACATAAAGTAACGGGCTAACCTATTGCTTTGTGATAATGTAGAAGTGTTTCCGGTAGCGATATAAGATAAACTGGTACTTTGATCCAAAAGATCATAAGCCTGCAATTTTAAACTCCCTTTTTTGCCTTTAAAGAATTGTTTCTCTAAATAACTGTTGATAATTAGCGGATTTGTGCCAATGCTATTGTAGCCATTGTTAATTGTTTTATCAATCGTTCCTCCAAAGATCCATGATTTTAAGAAGAAAATTTTAGTGTCAAAGCTATAACTGAATGAATTGATTTCAGCATTTGCCCTCACATTTAAAGTATTATCATTTTTAGTGTACGTATAGGTTGTTGCTGGTGTAAACTCTAACCATTTCCATGGATTGATCTGTAAATTTAACCTTTGGCTCAAAATCAAATTCTTGCCAGTGTTTTTATTATTATCAATAAAAGAAAGGTTGTTGTTGTAAATGGCCGAACCTCTTAAACCTATCACATATTTCTTTTCCTGAAATGGTTTAGAAAAAGCATAGAAACCATTTAAAGTATAATAACCATCAGTATTGGTGTACCTTGTTTCTTGTAATACGGTTGGGTCATTTGCGATTGGATTGGTAATGGTATTGGTTACAATTTTATCCTGAGTATAGTTGTAAGAAATATTGGTGAAAAGCACATTACCAGACTCAAAATCAAAATTATTATATCTGATGCTTGCTGAATTGGTAAATTCTGGAAGCAAGTTTGGATTTCCTGTTACGTAAAACTGAGCGTTTGATTGGTCAGTAATGGGTTGCAACTGATTGTAGCTTGGCTGATTGCTTCTTCCATTGTAATTAAAGCTTAATTCTCTGGTTTTAGAGAATTTATAGCTGAATCTTGCGGATGGAAAAATGTTGGTGATGGTTCTGTTGGTATTGGTACCTGTTAAAGTTGCAGGCTGAACAGACATCCCTAAAGTATAGTTATATTTCTTTTCGTTTACACGATAGTTTAATCCAAACCTATTGGTGATGTAATCAAAAACATATTGGTTGCTTTGTGTTGGGTCAAATGCTGGGGTTCCACCATCAATATCTGTATTTTTAACTTCTCTATTGTTAGCTGCTCTGGCAAATCCGTAAGTATAATTGAATTCTAAATTTTTAGTAGCAGTAATAGGTTCTGTATAAGAGAATCTTAAATTAACATTGTCATTTTTATTCTCTCCTAAAATTAACTGACGTTGATAGCTCTCTACCTGACCACTTAAAGTATTATCAGTTGACTGATAAATATAATCTTGATTTTGATCAGTTGAGGTAGAATTAAAACTTGCATTTAGGGATAGATTTCTTGCTTTAGCTCCAAATCTATGATTAAACAATAAATCGCCACCAAAATTAGGGTTAGAATAATCAGTTTGATTAAGAGAATTACCAATGGAAGAAGAATTCTGACTTTGTATATTAAAGGTAGAATTTGTTAAGCCGTTATTATTCCCGAAGCTTAAATTAGGGCTCACTTTAAGATAATTTAAAGAGTCAATTTTATATTCAACATTAAAATTGAACCTGTGACTATTACTTCCTGAGTTATTATTAGAAAAGTTATTGTTGTTTAAGGTATTTCCATTGGTTAGGATTTCTTGTAAACTGCTACTTACTGTAGTGTTATTTCTATCAGTGAAGCTATAACTGCCATAAGCGGTTACCTTAGGGCTCCACTCATCACGGTAATTTAAGCCTATAGAATTAACTCCAGTTAAACCATCACTGTTTCCTCCACCAAAACCGCCTCGGCCACTGCCACCGCCACCTGCTCCTGCAGTAAGACTGAAAATATTAGCATTGGTATTATTGAAATTGGCTAAAAGGGATATTTGTTGGTTATTGTTAAAAGATGCTGCAAAAAGTGAACCTTGGTAACGGTCTTCATTTCCCCCTCCAATTACTCCACGGGCTAAATAGCCTTTGTTTTTATCTTTCCTAATGGTGAAATTTAAAACCTTATCAGGGTCACCGTCTCTTACACCTGTAATATTCGCTTGATCTCCATAATCATCCACAATCTGTACGTTTTGGAGTAAATCAGCAGGGATCTGTTGCGTAGCGGTTTTAACATCTCCACCAAAATAATCTTTTCCGTTAATTCTAACTTTTGTAATTGCTTTTCCCTGAGCCGTAACATTACCGTCTTTATCCACCTCAATTCCTGGTAATTTTTTCAGCAAATCTTCTGCTAAAGCATTTTCTCTTAATTTGTAGGCATCAGCCCTATATTGTAAAGTATCTTCTTTAACAGTTACATCAGGTGTTCCGTTTACAATTACTTCGCCCAGCATTTTACTATCGTTTTTTAAGATGATAGGATCTAACACTTGGCGGTTTGTAGTTGGATCAAAAAGGTATCTTTTTTTTGCAGGAACAAAACCTAAAGCAGTAACGGTAATAGAAAACTCAGATGATTTTACATTACTGAAATTAAATATGCCATCAATATTGGTTACGGTATTTACTGTGTCTGTAGCTGTAGTTAATTTTACTGCAGCACCAATTACTGTAACGTCTGTAGAATCTTTTACAACACCACTTACTTCTAATTTAGTTTGCGCTTGTAATACCTGTGCAAATACGATGAATAAGGCAAACGTTATTAATTTTTTCATTTTATTATTCGTTATTAATTTTTTTGATACCGATTTATGAATGCAAATCTCAGAAATCGTTTTTAGTTTTTCCGTCTCTTATTTGTTACTAATTGGCCACTGCCATAAAGCGAAAAATTTGAAAATTTAAAACATTGCAAGATTAACAGTATGGGGTGGGTTATTAAATTTTAAGATACCTATGCAGGAGGAAAGTATACGAAACCTGTAATTGCGGAGATTTGGCCTAAAGATTTTTGGTAGAGATATGCTGAACTAACGCATCTCTGTAATGATCAGTTACTGAGATTTCTTTATGGGGTAATATCACATGATTTCTTTTAAAAGCGGTCATATGATCTAATGAAACAATAAATGATTTATGAACTCTTAAAAATTGATTGCTGTCCAGCTTTTCTTCCAGATAGCGCATGCTTAATCTGGTGATGATGGGCTTGTCAGAATTGATGAGATAGATTTTGATGTAATCTTTTAAGCCCTCCACATATTCAATGTCGTGTATGTTAATTTTAATATGGGAGTAATCTGCATTTACAAACAGATAATCACTTTTTCCATTCGGCTCTTGGCTGTTATTTGATTGTTTTAAACTGTAAAGATCATAAGCTTTGTTTACTGCCTTTAAAAAACGCTCAAAGGGTACTGGTTTTAATAAGTAATCTACCACATCTAAATCAAAACCCTCTAATGCATATTGCTCATAAGCGGTAACAAGAATTACCATTGGAAGATTGGGCAACGTCTTAATCATCTGTAATCCGTTGATGCCGGGCATCTGGATATCCAAAAAAATAAGGTCCACTTTCTCTTTCTGTAAAATATCAATAGCTTGTATCGCATTTTTACAAGAGCCCACAAAATCTAAGAAAGGAACCTGTTTAAGGTTATCTTCCATCAATTCTCTGGCTAAGCTTTCATCATCAACTATTAAGCACCTAATCATTCAGTTGTAAATTTAACAATACCTTGTATTTATTGTTCTTTTCAGCCACTTTTAACTGGTGATGATTTTTATAAAGTAACGCTAAACGTCTTTTTGTGTTTACTAAGCCAATTCCTGAGCTTTCATCTTTACTTTCACCAATTGCAGTAATATCGTTTTCTACTTCAAAAAGTAAATTCTTATCTGTAGTTTTTAAGGAAATCAAAATCTTTGGCTGCGCAACATTACCCATGCCATGTTTAAAAGCATTTTCAACAAAAGGGATCAATAACATAGGTTCCAGTTCAAAATCATCAGTATTTCCTTCCACATTAAAGCTGATGTCCACGTCGTCCCCAAATCTTAACTTCTGTAAATCAATATAGCCTTGTAAATAACCTATTTCTTTTGTAAGGCTTATTTTTCCTTTGGTTCCTTCATATAACATATACCTTAATAATGAAGAAAGCTGTAATAAAGCAGGTTCCATTTTCTCGCTTTTTTTTCTTGCTAAAGAAACCAAATTGTTTAAAACGTTAAACATAAAATGAGGGCTAACCTGAGATCTAAGAAAGCTGAGCTCAGTTTTAAGGTTTTCTGTTTCTTTCTCTTTATTGTCTTTTTGCTGTTTTAAATGAGCTGTAATGATTACATAGCTACAGCTTATTCCAAGGATGAAAAAGTAGGAAATTATATTGAGATAAAAAGGACGGCCCCATTTTTTCTTTACTGGAAAAAGATGATTATCTACGTATTGAGTTAATAACCAGACGGCTGTAATAAAAGCAATAATGGTTAAAGCATAAATTAAAATCCCTCTGTTTTTGAATATAATTGGGAAGAAATAAAATGCGTTTGCATAAAAAAGTACAGCAAGTAAAAGATTGCTAAAAAGCATTCTGTAAAGAAAATATTCTGAAAAGCTATTTGACGGGCCATTGTATTTGAATAACAATACAGGTAAAAATAGCATCACCCAAAAAACAAGGTGAATTGCCAGCAACTGTAAACCGGTAACCGTGATTTTAAAACTTTTCATTTTTTATAATTATCCTCAATTAGAAATTGATCCAAAACAAAGAGATTAATTTATGTGGTAATAAAATATTAATAAATCTTAAACACAGGAATTTATAGACCAAAGGGCTAATAAAATCTATCACATTATTTTTACAATATAAATAAATGCCCGAACTCACGTTCCGAGCTCGGGCATTTTACACAATAAAACTTAGTGAAAGATTTGAAATCTGATTTACAATGCGATTTAAATCTTCCGTTTACGGCAAATAGCACAAGTGCCGTAGACAGGTTTACGATAGAAAAAAAAATTGGTTTATAATTTCTTCTATAAGGTCATGGATTTATTAATATTTTTGCAAAAAAAAGAGTTTTTTCTTCCAAGAAGAAGCTGAAATGTATTTTGGCGCCTTTTCTCTATTAATTGATAACTTTAGGTGTTAACATTCGTATAAATCCATTTAACGATAAAATCAACTCTCAAAACAGATAAATGCAAGATTCTGAAATTTTGTCTAATGAAAATGAAAGATTGGAAAGCTTAAAAAGCTATCAGATTTTAGACACCTTACCTGCTGAGACTTTTGATAGGTTAACAAAACTGGCATCGTTAATTTGCGAAACGCCAATTTCATTGGTTACTCTGGTTGATGACCATAGACAATGGTTTAAATCAAATTTTGGGTTAAATGTAAAAGAAACGCCAAGAGAAATTGCTTTCTGTCACTATGCCATACAGCATCATGACTTGATGGAAGTTCAAGATGCCCTTAAAGACGAAAGGTTTAAAAACAACCCTTTAGTAACTTCTGAGCCTGACATTCGCTTTTATGCCGGTCAACCATTAATTGATAATAAAGGAAACGCTTTAGGTACTTTATGTGTAATTGACAAACAGCCACGTAAATTAAGTGATGGGCAAAAGGAAGCTTTAAAAATTTTAGCTGAATCAGTACTTGACTTAATTGTTAAGGAAAGGGAATTTCAAGAAATTAATAATTTCAACAAGTTATTTGAACTCTCCAATGATTTAATCTGTTTAGCGGGAACAGATGGGTTTTTTAAGAAAATTAATCCTGCTTTCGTGAAATTGCTAGGTTGGGATAAAGAAGATCTATTGTCCAGGTCTTTTTTTGATTTTATACATATAGATGATCTTCAGGAAACTGAAGAAGAAATTGCCAAATTAGCCTCAGGTATTTCAACCATAAATTTTGTACACCGTTTTAAAACTAAGGAAGGGAAATATAAGGTGCTCCAATGGACGGCAACACCAGAGCCAGCTACTGGGTACTTGTTTGCAATTGCCAGAGATATTACTTCTGAGAAAGAGAAAGAAATCAAACTTTCTATATCAGAAGCTAGATTAAGAGCCTTTTTTGAAAACTCTACTGGTTTTATGTGTACGCATGACTTAAAGGGAAATTTTATCACTGTAAATAGTTCAGGTTCAAATTCCCTAGGCTATACCTCAGAAGAAGTGACGAGCAAGAGTTTATTTGATATTGTCCCTAAGGCCCGTCACGAAGAATTGAAACAATATCTTGAAACCGTTATCAATAAAGGTAAAGCACATGGCTTAATGCACACTACTCACTTAGATGGAACTAAACATATTTGGCTGTTTAATAATGTATTGGAAGAAGATGGTGAGGGAAATAAATATGTAATTGGAAATGCTGTTGACATTACCAAGCGTCATCAATTGGAATTGGACCTTAAGCGTACCAAAGAAATGTTGGAGCAAACCAATAGCGTAGCTAAAATTGGAAGCTGGGAAATTGATTTGATAAGTCAAAAGACTTTTTGGTCTGCTGTTACCAAAGAAATTCATGAGGTAGAGGATGATTATAAACATGATTTAGAATCGGCACTTTCTTTCTATTCCGGAGAACATCTTGAAAAAATAACAAAATATTTTAAGGAGGCCATTGAGGGAAAAAAACCTTATGATGTGGATTTACAGCTATTAACTAAAAAAGGTAACACCATTTGGGTAAGGGTAATAGGAACACCTGAATTTAAGAATGAGGTGTGTACAAGAGTTTATGGTACTTTCCAGAATATTAATGAAGACTACTTACAGCAAGAGGAGTTAAAAAAAGCAAAACTATTGGCAGAACAAGCTAATGTTGCCAAATCAGAGTTTCTTGCCAATATGAGCCATGAGATCAGGACTCCTTTAAATGGGGTCATTGGTTTTACCGATTTAGTTTTAAAAACAACTTTAACACATACACAACAGCAATATTTATCTATTGTCAATCAATCTGCAAATGCGCTTTTAGGAATCATTAATGATATTTTAGATTTCTCTAAAATTGAAGCTGGGAAATTGGAATTGGATATTGAAAAATCAGATTTATTTGAACTGAGTAGCCAAGCTGCGGATATCATTTCTTATCAGGCGCAACAAAAGGGTTTAGAAGTATTGTTAAATATTTCTCCTGATTTGCCAAGGTTTATTTGGGCCGATACTATGAGGTTAAAGCAGGTAGTAATTAATTTGTTAAGTAATGCCATTAAATTTACTGAAAAGGGAGAGATAGAACTGAAGATATATGCAGAGAGCAAAGCTGAACAGGAATTTATAGATTTTCAATTTGAAGTAAGAGATACAGGAATTGGGATTAAGGATGATAAGCAGTCCAAGATTTTCGAAGCATTTTCTCAGGAAGATACCTCTACAACAAAAAAATATGGTGGAACAGGTTTAGGCTTAACCATCTCTAACAAATTGTTAGGTTTAATGGAAAGCAAGTTGGAACTGATCAGCAAATCAGGAAGCGGAAGTATTTTCTTCTTTAAAATAAGACTAAAGACAGCGTATGGAGAACCTATTGTCTGGCAAAATTCATCGCACATAGAAAAAGTGTTAATTGTTGACGATAATGATAATAACCGCTTAATATTAAAGCAGATGTTGTTGTTGAAAAACATTAATGTTGAAGAAGTAACAAATGGTTTAGAAGCACTGCAACTCATTTCTAAAGGCAAGAGGTATGATGTTATCTTGATGGATTACCACATGCCTTACATGGACGGTTTAGAAACCATTGAAAAAATAAGAAAAGGTTTTAATGCCGATAAGGAAGAACAGCCAATTATTTTATTACACAGCTCATCTGATGATGAAAAAATTATCAGAACATGTGAAATGTATGGCGTAAATACCAGAATGGTGAAACCTGTTAAAATACAGGATTTATACTATTCTCTAAATAAGTTAAATCAAAAAACGAATACTAAAAAAGAAGAAGGAGAAGACAAAGTTATTGTTGATACTCAAAAAATTAAAGTGTTAGTTGCGGAAGACAATGTGGTGAACAAGCTATTGGCAAAAACAATTATCAAAAGAATTTTACCAAATGCAACTATTTTTGAAGCTGATAATGGTATAGAAACCATTGAACTATATAAAAATGAGCATCCGGATATTATTTTGATGGACATCCAAATGCCCGAAATGAATGGTTATGAGGCAACCCAAAAAATAAGAAAATTAGAGAAAGGAAAAAGCAAAAAAATTCCAATTATTGCCTTAACAGCAGGAAATGTAAAAGGAGAAAAGGAGAAATGCCTTGAAATTGGGATGGACGATTTTGTAGCTAAACCTTTTATTGAAAAAGATATTGCCATTATATTTAAAAAATGGATAAAATCTTTAGACGATGAGGCAATTAATGATGATTTACAAAATGAAGACGTTATAGAACCTCTTCATTTTGATGTGGAACAGGTAAGAACGTTTTTAGAAGGAGATGATGAAGCATTAAAAGAGATTTTAGAACTTACCAATAGTGAATTACACAAAGTAATCATTCATATAGAAGAATTGATTTTTAGCCGTGATTTGGAAGGCTTGAAAGGGGCTGGCCATAAGTTGTATGGGACGGCTGCAGGTACAGGATTAAAAAAGGTAGCTGAAATTGCCCGGCAGTTTGAAGCGCTAAAAGAATTTGAAATTGAAAATATAAAGCGACTGCAAGAGCGGTTACACCGTGAAATTATACTGGTACTGGACTTAATTGCTGAGGAACTCAAAAAATAAGTAACAAAAAAGGGAAGGTTTAAAACCTTCCCTTTTTTGTTTATCTGTTACCAGATTTTTGTTTAAAATATTTCTTTTTTGGTGCTCCACCCGCTTGAGACTCGGCTTGATTACCGTAACCGCTAGGTTTTCCGCCACCACCACCTTGCCTGTTGCCTCTTGGGCCACGTTGGTCATTAGCTTTCTTATCTGGTAAAGTCCCTTTAAACTGGAAAGGGTTATCATCTATTACCGGAATACTCTTATTAATCAGTTTATGAATGTCTTTCAAATATTCTTTTTCCTCCTGATCACAAAATGACAATGCAGTTCCGTCAGCTCCGGCTCTTCCTGTTCTACCAATACGGTGAACATAAGTTTCCGCAACGTTTGGCATCTCAAAGTTGATCACATAAGCCAAGTCGTCAATGTCAATACCGCGGGCAGCAATATCAGTGGCAACTAAAACCCTGATGGATTTATTCTTGAAATTCTCTAAAGCACCCTGACGGGCGTTTTGAGATTTATTGCCATGGATTGCCGCAGCTTTAATTCCTTCTTTTTGTAAAACCCTTACTACCTTATCCGCACCATGTTTTGTTCTGGTGAAAACTAAAGCAGTTTCAATTTTTTTATTTTCTAAAATATGGAGTAACAGGTCATTTTTGTTTCCTTTATCTACATAATACAGAAACTGATTAATGGTTTCTGCAGTTGAAGAAACAGGAGTGACTTCCACTCTTACCGGATTATTTAAAATGGTATTTGCCAATTGAGTAATTGCCGGAGGCATGGTAGCCGAGAAAAACAGCGATTGTCTGTTTTTGGGCAATACCGCAATCAATTTTTTTACATCGTGGATAAAACCCATATCCAACATTCTATCCGCTTCATCTAAAACAAAAAAGTTGATATCTCTTAAACTGATGAATCTCTGGTTCATTAAATCCAACAACCTGCCAGGCGTAGCAATTAAAATGTCAACACCTCTGTGTAATGCATCAGTTTGTGATTTTTGCCCAACACCGCCAAAAATAACGGTATGATTAAGGTGAAGATATTTACCGTAAGCAGCAAAGCTTTCTCCAATTTGAATGGCTAATTCTCTTGTAGGGGTAACTATTAAGGCTTTTATTTTCCTTGATCCTTTTTCTTGCGGACCTAATTGATCCATCAACTGCAAAATAGGAATCGCAAAAGCGGCAGTTTTACCTGTACCTGTTTGGGCACAGCCTAATAAATCTTTTTGTTGAAGTAATAATGGAATGGCTTGCGCCTGAATGGGTGTAGGGTTAGTATATCCTTCGGCTTTTAGCGCCTTTTGGATAGGTTCTATCAATGCTAATTCTGAAAATGTCATATATTGTTTGTAAGGCAAACCATATATCACTATTTATTATTGAATTGGCAAACCTTTATTTTTTTGCAAAGGTCGGCATAATAATCCAGAAAAACGGCATACCTTAAAACAATGAGAAGTCATGTATAGAAAATTTGGTAGGTTTTTATGCTTTAGGATAAATGAATTTAAAAGATTTTGAAAAGCAAGGCTTTACGCTTTTATGAATAACAGTCCTAGTTTTCAGGCTGGCGTTCATACGGCATAAGCATTATTCTCGAGGCAGGTATCTACTACTATTATTTCACCAATTCAGCAATCGCCTTCTCCACCTTCTCAAACTTAAATTCACCAATCAAATCATTCATCATCTCTTTCACTTCCGGTAAATTCAAATTACCAATACTTCCTTCATGCGTATGGTTGATTTCATATTTTCCACCAAAGTTTCCAGCTTCAATATCAACACCTACCTTTTTATAGGCTTCTCTAAAAGGCGTTCCAGTTAAAACCAATTTATTCACTTCCTCTACCGAAAAAAGGTATTGGTATTTTGGGTCGTCTAGGATATTATCT
>JBDSHZ010000118.1:0-32593 GCA_039918235.1 Pelobium sp. | reverse complement strand
GTACAACCAGGGCAAAGAGTCTTCATTCATGGCAGCGCCGCTACGCCAATTTGTTTAGTGGAGGCTTTACAAAACCGCCACCACGAATTGTACAATGTGGAATTAGTGAGCATCACTACCTTAGGAAAAGTTAATTTTGACCATCCGGACCATAGAAAATCATTCTTCTTTAATTCGCTTTTTGTTTCAGAAGCTACAAGAGCTGTGGTAAATAGCGAGGATGGAGATTATGTTCCTATATTTTTGAGCCAAATTCCACAATTATTCAAAAAAAATATTTTACCGCTTGATGTGGCATTGATCCAGGTTTCACCACCAGATAAACATGGCTATTGTTCCCTAGGAACATCTGTGGATATCACCAGAGCCGCTGTGGAAACAGCAAAACATGTTATTGCACAAGTGAATCCGTTAATGCCCCGCACACATGGAGATAGTTTTATCCATTTAAAGGATATAAATGCTATGGTTTGGTGTGAATCAGATTTACCAGAAATCAATTATGATTTGGTGAGCGATGTAATTATGGAGAAAGTGGGCTACCACGTGGCTTCTTTAGTGGAAAATGGCGCAACCTTACAATTAGGGATTGGCGCCATCCCTGATCAGGTATTGAAGAATCTGACCAATCATACAAATCTGGGCATCCACACGGAAATGTTTTCAGACGGAATTATACCGCTTATTGAAAGAGGAGTAATTAACAACAGTCAGAAAAAGCTGAATATCGGACGTTCAGTCACTGCTTTTATCAGTGGGACACGTAAACTATATGATTTTGTGGATGATAATCCAGGCATAAGGGTGATGGACATTGGGTATGTGAATGACACTAGTATCATCCGTCAAAATCCAAGAGTCACCGCTATCAACAGTGCGATAGAAATAGATTTAACAGGGCAGGTGTGCTCAGATTCTATTGGTACCTATCAATATTCAGGAATTGGCGGACAAATGGATTTTATTCGTGGGGCATCTTTATCCGAAGGAGGAAAACCTATCATCGCTTTACCCTCTCAAACTCATAAAGGCATCAGCCGCATTACCCCTTTTTTGAAACAAGGTGCAGGAGTGGTCACTACCAGAGGACATGTTCACTGGGTGGTTACTGAGTACGGAATGGTGAATCTTTTTGGGAAGAATTTAAAGCAAAGGGCAATGGCCTTGATAGAATTAGCCCATCCGAATCATCGGGAAGATTTAGAACGGGCCTATTTCCAAAGATTTGAACATTAATTGAGCTAAATAAAAATGAAGATCAACATTGTTGCAATTGGTATAACTGGAACTTTCTTAGGCAAGAAAATATTGAATTATATCCCACAATCTAGGTTTAAAAGTTTGTCCCTCCTCTTCATCCTACTAATTGGTATCGGCTCATTTCTGAAAACTTTATTCTCAAAATCAACATTTTAAGTGATGGAGGTCATATTCTTAATCCATCTATACCTGTAGCTTCGCTTAGGTTTAAAATTATAGCATCATGAGAACAAATATGGGAATTGCCGATAGACTTATTCGAGTGGTCATCGCTTTAAGTGTTTTAGTGCTTTATTATATGGAAATTATATCAGGGACAGTAGCCATTATGGGCATCATCCTATCCATTATATTTTTGCTCACCAGCATCATCAGTTTCTGCCCTTTTTATAAATTAATGGGATATTCTACAAAATAAGATCATTCCTTAAATGCCTACACTGACCAAAACAGCATGTTACCATTGTGGTGATCCTTGTGCCTACCACGCCATCCTTGAAGACGACAAGAACTTTTGTTGTAGCGGGTGTTTAAATGTTTACAAAATTTTGTGCTCCAGTAAACTGGGCAATTATTATCATTTAAACCATCATCCGGGTGAAAGCCAGAGAGGGGAAAAAAATAAATTCTCTTTCTTAAACGAACCTGAAATAGCCTCAAAAATCATCCATTATCAGGACGAAAATAAAACCATGATAACGTTTTATATTCCTGCCATTCACTGTAGTTCCTGTATTTGGTTGCTCGAACATTTGAATACCCTAAAAGAAGGAATAACAGAAAACCGTGTTGATTTTCTAAAGAAACAGGTCCATATCCAGTTTAATCATCAAAAGATATCATTAAAAGAATTAGCAGAACTATTAAGTAATATTGGCTACGCACCTTTAATAAACTTTAAGGATGCCAGTGCAAAGCAAAATCAGAAGAAAGATAATCTTTTACCCAAAATTGCATTAGCAGGTTTTTGTTTTGGGAATGCGATGTTGCTGAGTTTTCCCGCTTATTTTGGTCTTGGAGCTAGTGAAAAAGAATTCGGAAGGTTTTTTAGCTTACTTAGTCTGCTATTCTGCTTCCCGGCAGTGTTTTATGCTGGTGCTGATTACTTTGTGCAGGCTTACAACTCTTTTAGAAAAGGTGTCTTAAGTATCGATTTCCCATTAGCTTTAGGTATTTCTATTTTATTTATCAGAACCTTGGCAGATTATCTTTTTGTTTTAGGCGATGGTTTTGCGGATAGCTTAACCGGATTAATTTTCTTTTTATTAATTGGGAAATTTGTGCAACAAAAAACCTATCACCATATCTCTTTTGACCGTGATTACCGCTCTTTCTTCCCAGTAGCTGTGGATGTTATTGATGAAAATGAAATACACAAACCTATCGCTCTGGAAAAATTAAAAGAAGGGGATAGAATATCTGTCAAAAATGAAGAAATAATCCCTGCTGATGCCATCTTGTTAAAAGGAGATGCATTGATTGATTTTAGCTTTGTAACCGGTGAGGCCACGCCCATAAAAAAAGTATTAGGTGAAATTATTTATGCCGGCGGCCGTCAAAAGGGAAGTGCTTTAACACTAGAAGTCATTAAACCGGTTTCTCAGGGTTACTTAACGGCTTTATGGAATAATGAAGCCTTTGATAAAAATAAGCCCGATAAAATTAGAACCCTAGTAGATAAAGTGAGTCACTATTTTAGCATTTGCCTTCTTGCTTTATCTTTCGGAACCTTATTGTATTGGCTTCCACAAAACTGGGATTACGCCATCAATGCATTCACCGCAATATTGATTGTAGCCTGTCCCTGTGCCTTAGCTTTGAGTACCCCTTTCACAATGGCTGCAGCACTCAGTATTTTTGATAAAAATAAATTCTACCTTAAAAACACCGATGTGGTAGAACAATTGGCCAGCATCAATACCTTAGTTTTTGATAAAACAGGAACGGTGACATTAGCAGATGACAAAGGAATTTCATTTTCTGAAGAATTAAATTCAGAAGAAAGGGCACTCATTTATTCTATTTGCAAAAACTCCAATCACCCTTTAAGCCTGCGGATTTGTGCTTATTTAGGCATACAACCAATTATAAGTATTCAAGATTATTTTGAAATTCCAGGAGCTGGAATAACAGTACTGTACAAAAATAAATTGGTGGCAATAGGCAGTAGTTTTTTTGTTAATGGCGAGCTTAACAAATCAGCATTACATCCCGAAGTGCATGTAAAAATAGGTGAAAAATACCTTGGTTATTTTATCATCCAACAACAGTTAAGAGCATGTTTACAAGATTTAATGTATTCCGTAAACCAACATTACCAAACCTTTCTTTTATCCGGAGATAACAGTCATAATGCGGAGATATTAACAACGCTATTTAAGAAAGATCATCTTCATTTTAGGCAGTCTCCATTAAACAAATTAAATTTTATTGCTCAACAGCAAGCCAAAGGTGCTAAGGTGCTCATGATTGGGGATGGCTTAAATGATGCGGGTGCTTTAAAACAAAGCAACGCTGGAATTGCCATCACAGAGCATATTAACAACTTTACACCCGGAAGCGATGCCATATTGGACGCATCATCCTTAAATCTTTTACCGGCTTTTTTGCGATTTGCTAAATCGGCAGTAAAAATTGTTCGTCTTTCTTTTATCATTGCAATTTGTTATAACATCATTGGGATTAGTTTTGCCATGAGTGGTCATTTATCACCATTAGTCGCGGCTATTTTGATGCCTTTAAGTACCATTTCCATTATTTCATTCACTAGCATAGCTACCCGTTTGCTTGCTAAAAAACATCATCTGGCATGAGTATCATCTTCTTTTTAATTGCCTGTAGTATTTTCTTAGCGCTAATTTTTTTGGGAGCATTTTTTTGGGCACACCATCGCGGTCAAAATGATGATTTGTATACGCCATCTGTCAGGATTTTATTTGATGATGAAGAAAAAGAAGAAGAATAAGTTCACGCTTTCGCTATCAATTTTTCTTCCTTAATATTTTACTGTATTCTAATATTGTGACATCCGTCACTTTTTAAGCACCCTAATGTCATTCTATTGTAAGGCTAATCTAAATACTTTTATAGCAAAGAAAAAGCTATTGATATATGCAACCTGATAAATTTTATTACGATAACAAGATTGTTAGAGATTTCGCCATAGCCACCATTGTTTGGGGGATCATTGGCATGACCGTAGGTCTTTTAATCGCTACGCAACTTTTTAGCCCGAGCATGAACATGGGCAATCAATATACCACTTTTGGAAGGATAAGACCTTTACATACCAATGCAGTGATATTCGCCTTTGTGGGTAATGCCATTTTTATGGGTGTATATTATTCACTTCAAAGGCTTTTAAAAGCCCGGATGTTCAGTGATCTACTCGGGAAAATCCATTTTTGGGGTTGGCAACTCATCATTGTTGCAGCAGTAATCACCCTCCCATTAGGTTTTACCACATCGCATGAATATGCAGAACTTGAATGGCCAATAGACATTGCCATCACCATTATTTGGGTGGTATTTGGCATTAACATGTTTGGTACCATCATTAAAAGAAGAGAAAAACATTTGTATGTTGCCATCTGGTTTTACATTGCTACATTCGTTACTGTAGCGGTTTTACACATTGTCAACTCTTTTGAATTACCTGTCTCCCTATTTAAAAGTTATTACATTTTTGCTGGCGTTCAGGATGCCTTAGTACAATGGTGGTACGGACATAATGCCGTTGCATTTTTCTTAACCACTCCTTATTTAGGGATGATGTACTACTTCCTTCCTAAAATGGCAAACCGTCCTGTTTACTCCTATCGCTTAAGTATCCTTCACTTTTGGGCATTAATCTTCATTTACATCTGGGCCGGTCCTCACCATTTATTGTACACTTCCTTACCGGGATGGGCACAATCTTTAGGTGTTGCTTTTTCCATTATGTTGATTGCACCAAGTTGGGGCGGGATGATCAATGGATTATTGACCTTAAGAGGAGCTTGGGATAAAGTACGGGATGATGTAACCCTAAAATTTATGGTAGTTGCATTAACCGCTTACGGAATGGCAACTTTTGAAGGCCCTATGCTTGCCCTAAAAGGGGTAAACGCCATTGCGCATTATACCGATTGGATTGTGGCTCACGTTCACGTAGGAGCATTAGGATGGAATGGTTTCTTAACCTTTGGTGTGCTCTATTGGTTAATTCCAAGAATCTATAAAACTACTTTATACTCAAAAAAACTGGCTTCTTTCCATTTCTGGATTGGAACTTTAGGTATTTTATTTTATGCCATACCCTTGTACTGGGCAGGTTTTACCCAAGGTTTGATGTGGAAAGAATTCACTCCGGAAGGGCTATTGAAATATCCAAACTTTTTAGAGACGGTATTAAGAATTCTCCCTATGTACGTTATGCGTTCTATTGGTGGAGGAATGTATTTATTAGGAGTGATTGTGATGGCTTTCAATTTAGTCAAAACTATGAAAGCCGGTAAACTGATCAGCAACGAAGCTGCCGAAGCGTTACCATTGGTAAAAGAACAGTCCACTTCAAAAGAATTTTGGCACCGTAAGATTGAACGTAAACCTATGCTCTTATTAGTATTGAGTTTGATTGTGATTTTAATTGGAGGAATAGTTGAGATGTTGCCTACTTTCTTTGTGAGTTCAAACATCCCAACTATTGCCAGCGTTAAGCCTTATTCGCCTTTAGAATTGCAAGGTAGAGACATTTACATTAGGGAAGGTTGCGTAAATTGTCATTCTCAATCTATCAGACCATTCCGTTCTGAAACTGAACGTTATGGAGATTATAGCAAAGCCGGAGAGTTTGTATATGACCACCCATTTTTATGGGGATCTAAACGTACCGGACCTGATTTACAGCGAGAAGGTGGTAAGTATAGCAACGCTTGGCATTATAACCATTTGTTAGACCCAAGAACAATGTCGCCGGGGAGTATTATGCCAGCTTACGACTGGTTAATTGACCAAAAGCTGGATATCACTACTACTGCTACAAAAATTAGGGCGATGCAAACATTTGCAGTGCCTTATGCAGACGGTTATGCCAACATCGCCAATCAAGATTTAGACAAACAAGCCAAAGGAATTGCAGCTAATCTGGCAATAGACAAAATCAAAGTGTCCAGCGACAGGGAAATCATCGCCATCATCGCCTACCTACAAAGAATGGGAACAGACATTAAAAATAAACCTTTAAATAAATAAGCCATGTTTAAACAGTTCATTCAAAGCCTTCATGGCGACGAAGTGTATATGTTGCTATCGCTCATGATTTTCTTCCTCTTTTTTATAGCAGCTACCGTTGCATTAATCAGAATGAAGAAATCGCATATCGAATACATGAGCGATATCCCATTAAAATCAACATCATCGGAAGAATTAAATTAAGTATATCGGTATGAAAAACAGAAAATTAATCATCATCGTTATTTTTATACTTTCAAGCGCTCAATTTAGCTATGCTGGATCTTCAGAATTAATGAATGAAATTGCATTAGGTGCAATTTTAGCCCTACTAATCCTAGTTGGAATTGTTTGTTTGGTATTGCTGAAAACTTTTAATGTGATGGCTAAAATGCTGTTGCCAAAAGAAGATCAAGAAACAACAGTTATTGCTACTCCAGAAATTTTAGGAGAACCTTTAGAACCAAAATTAACCATTTGGGAAAAACTGTTGTCGCTTAGACCACTATCTGAAGAAAAAGACTTAATCATGGAGCATGAATACGATGGTATTATAGAATTGGACAACCCCACTCCTGCTTGGTTTATGTGGCTATTTTACGGAACTGTGATCTTTGGTTTTGTTTATGTTCTTAATTATCATGTATTTAAACTGGGGAAATTACAGGATGAAGAGTATGTGATAGAAATGAAACAGGCAGAAATAGATAAGAAAGCTTTCCTGGCACAATCAGCAAATCGTGTGGATGAAAACTCAGTTACTTTAACCACTGACCCCGAAGTTTTAAAATCAGGCCAGGCTACTTTTATTCAAAACTGTGTGGCTTGCCATGGCGATCAAGCGCAAGGTGTTGTGGGTCCCAATTTAACAGATGAGTATTGGTTACATGGGGCAAAAATCAATGAAATTTTCAAAACCATAAAATATGGTGTACCAGATAAGGGAATGATTTCTTGGGAGAAGCAATTGAGTCCGAAACAAATCGCTGAGGTGGCTAACTATATTAAATCTTTAAAAGGCACAAACCCACCAAATCCGAAAGCACCACAGGGAGATAAAGAAGGTTGATTAGATGATTAGTCATTGATAGAATGTGTTCATAGTAATTACTCTGTTCTCAATACTACCTACTCAATACTCTATACTAACTACTCATTTCACTTACAAAAATGGAAGACATCACCTATCATAGTTCAGTAGAAGCAGACGGTAAAAGAAGGTGGTTATATCCGCTATTAAGAAAAGGTGCATTTTACAAATACAGAAGTATAGTGAGCTATGTGCTTTTGGTTTTTCTTTTTGCCTCACCCTATTTAAAAGTTAACGGACATCAGTTCATGCTTTTCAATATTATTGAACGGAAGTTCATATTGTTTGGGCAGGTTTTTTGGCCACAAGATTTCTTCATCTTTGTGTTGGCCATGTTGCTGGTGCTCATCAGCATTGTATTGTTCACCATTGCATTTGGTAGGGTTTTTTGTGGATGGATTTGTCCGCAAACTATCTTTTTAGAAATGGTATTCCGGAAAATTGAAGTTTGGATTGAAGGAGAGCCTTTGGCAAGAAAAAAATTAGATGAAGGTGAGTGGACGCAGGATAAAATCATCAAAAAAACCACTAAACACTTTCTCTATTTGTTGATATCCTTTTTCATCTCCAATACTTTTCTCGCTTATATCATCGGCAGTGATGAACTGTTCAACATCATTACTTCACCTGTAAGCCAGCATTTGGTTGGCTTCATCAGCATCTGTGTTTTCACCTTAACTTTTTATATTGTTTTTAGTCAGCTGAGGGAATTGGTTTGCATTTTCGCTTGCCCTTATGGACGTTTACAAGGTGTAATGTTGGATAAACATTCATTGGTGGTAGCATATGATTATATCCGTGGCGAACCCAGAGGAAAGCTCAGAAAAAATGAAATTGAGCAGCCTAAAGGCGATTGTGTGGATTGTAATTTATGCGTTGCAGTTTGCCCTACTGGGATTGATATCCGTGAAGGGACGCAGTTAGAATGCGTGAACTGCACCGCTTGCATTGATGCCTGCGATCAAGTGATGGATAAAATTCATAAACCACGGAAATTGATCGGTTTTTTCTCGGAGGAGATGATTGCCCATCAACAGAAACCTACTTTCACCCTTAGGATGAAAGCCTACAGCATCATTATTATTGCGATGGTAGGTGTGTTGAGTTACTTCCTGATCAGTAGAAAAGATGTGGACATCACTTTATTAAGAGCAGGCGGCATGCTTTACCAAGAACAACCCGGCGGTTACATCAGTAATTTATACAATGCAGAACTGATTAATAAAACTGGTAATCCGATTAAAATTGACCTTATCCCAGAAAATGGAAATGCTAAAATCACTTGGATACAGGCGGTACATCAAGTAGAAAAAGAAAGTACTGTAAAGGTGACCTTCTTTGTACTATTGCCAGAAGCATCCATTAAAAACCGTAAAACAGAGCTAGTGCTGTTGTTGAAACAGAACGGAAAAACCATCGATAAAATAAAAACAAATTTTTTAGGACCTGTAAACTGACAGATTATGAATTGGGGAAGAAGTATTATTGTAGTATTAGTGCTTTTTATGGGTTTTATCAGCATATTGGCCGTTAAAATGATTTATTCAAAAGATGATGCTTTTGATAAAGATTATTATGAAAAGGGATTGGCCTTTGACAAAGAATACGACCTGAAACAACATGTTATTGATGATAAAGTTACACCTAATATCAGCTTAAATGACAGTAGCTTATTGATTGTTTTTAAAGCTATTGACGAGGGAAATATCAAATTTAAATCTCCTGGCGATAAATCAAAAGACAGTTCTTTAAATATTACTTTTTCAACGGTTACGGTCTCAAGAGAAAAATTGGCTAAAGGTCAATGGAATCTGTTGATTAATTGGAAGAGTGGGCAAAGAAATTATTTATTTGAGAAAAGTTTGTACATCCCATGAACCATTTACAGCTCGCTTTTATGATTGGGCTATTTGGAAGCCTGCATTGTGTAGGTATGTGCGGTCCGCTGGCTTTTGCCATACCGGATAAAAGCAAAAGCAGCTGGATGATGATTTTTCAAAAATTGGCTTATAATTTAGGCAGGGCAATTACTTACGCCTTTTTAGGTTTATTGATCGGCATTTTAGGAAAGCAACTTTGGTTGGCAGATTTACAGCAGGGCATTAGTATAGTAATCGGTGCGCTCATTATCCTCATTACCTTGCCCCGCTTATTGCCTCTTTTCAAATTACCTATTCCATACGGCAATCCACTGCAAAATACCATTAATCATCTTTTAGGAAAAGCCATCACACATAAAAGTGGCCATTTTCTGATTGGAATTTTAAATGGCTTTTTACCTTGTGGCTTTGTGTATCTGGCCTTGGCAACTGCTGTAAGCACCAATAGTATTTTACAATCTGGATTGTTCATGTTTTTCTTTGGCTTGGGTACCATTCCACTCATGCTCACTGCTATGCTGGGCATAAACTTCGCAAAACCCGCTTTTCGGCGACAGCTAAACCGCCTATTGCCTTTGCTCACAATTTTTCTGGGCTTTTGGTTTATCCTGAGAGGCTTGAATTTAGAAATTCCTTATCTGAGTCCTAAGATTGCGAATGGCGAAGTCATCTGCCACTAAAAGTGCAATAGGATTTTTTAATCAAAAAAGAACTTAAGATAGGTCATATCAGTAAAAGGATTTTAATAGTCTTAAGTATTTGCTTATACTCTGTTCAAAGACGTAGGATGAGCGAAGCGGTAACTAACAGTAGGCGAAGCCGACTAGGAATAGACACGCTAATAAAAGCATAAAAAAACCTGCCTTTTACAGCAGGTTTAACTTACTTCATTTAGCTTATCATTTAGCTGGTTAAAATCACTTTCAAGGCTTTCTCTTTAGCTGCATTGCCAAAAACTTCGTAAGCTTCTATGATTTCATCTAATTTAAAATGATGGGTGATGAGATTTTTGGGTTCCAGCTTGCCGGCTTGTACTGTTTTAAAAAGAAGCGGTGTAGTGGAGGTATCCACCAAACGGGTGGTAATGGTCACATTTTTTGACCATAACTCTTCCAAATGAAGTGTTACACTTTTACCATGTACCCCAATGTTAGCAATATGACCTCCCGCTCCAATGATTTGTTCACATAGCTCAAATGTTGCGGGAACACCCACAGCTTCTATGGCAACATCAACGCCTCTTCCATTGGTCAGCTTCATGATCTCCTCTTTAACATTTACATTTGCAGTATTCAAAGTATGTGTAGCACCAAAAGTTTTGGCCACCTCCAAACGGTTATCATCCATATCTATCATCACAATCACTGATGGACTATAAAATTGCGAGGTTAATAATGCCGCCATTCCAATAGGGCCAGCGCCCACAATGGCCAATATATCGCCTGGTTTCACCTTTCCGTTCAACACGCCACATTCATAACCGGTTGGCAATATGTCACTCAGCATCACCAATGCTTCTTCATCAGCTCCTGCGGGAATAGGATATAAACTGTTATCTGCATAAGGAATTCGGACATATTCCGCTTGTGTGCCATCAATGGTATTACCCAATATCCAGCCACCATCCACACAATGCGAATACATGGCTTTCTTGCAATATTCACATTTCCCGCATGAGGTGATGCAAGAGATGATGACATGATCGCCTACTTTAAAGTTACTCACTGAAGCTCCAACCTCTTCAACAATCCCTACCCCTTCATGTCCAATGATTCTGCCATCCGTCACTGCCGGGACATCGCCCTTCATGATATGCAAGTCTGTACCACAAATGGTGGTTTTCAAAATTTTTACAATGGCATCGGTTGATTTGATGATGCCTGGCATAGGTTTTTCCTCCCATGCTTTTTTTCCGGGTCCGTGATATACTAATGCTTTCATTTTATGAGTCATTTAACTTATGTTAAAGGTAGCCCTCATCAATGCCTTACAAAATGAGCGTGGACATTTAAAAAGATGATCCTGAAGCGATTTTAAAAAAATTGCTTTCTATGACTTGTGAGGTTTAGGAAGCTTAAAATTTGTTTTCACAGCATTATACATCAGTTTACTCACCTTTAACCCAACCTTAATGTAGAAAAGATAACTGATGTACCAAAGCAAAGGAATTGCATATTTTTTATAAGTGCCGGTTTGGCATTAGCGTTTATCTTTCTTTGGCTTTTGGCATGAATTTGCGCAAGCACAGGCATTGCCAGTACATTTGCCAGCCTGCCAATTGTCTAAATTTTTGATGGTTTGCTTAGCAATTTCGGTAGTATCATTGGAGAGAACAATCGCTATTTTCATCTTTGCTCTTCCAACTGCCTGCCTGTCGATATGATGGGTTTCTCCAGTTCGGTTGCTGATATAGCTGATTCCGTACTTTTGCAATTCCAGTATCACCTGCTCAGAAAGGTGATCTCGTTCAGATACGATAACTACTTCTTTACCTTCTGCAAAATATGCGGTCTCTAAAGTGAGGGGATTAGCAATTAATGTGATTTCGTGTTTTTTATTGTTCGCCTTGGCCAACAATTCCTTTTCAAAAGATTGGGTGCTAAATACAACAGCTTTCATGAGACTTAAATTATATCCCGGATTGAACCGACCGGAATGCTATCTCACAAAATTAGAGTTTGAAGTTGACCCTTTTAATGAGGGCTATCAGTAAGAAAAGTGATATCAATCAGTTTTTAATCTTTTGGAGTTTTAGAAGATTCAGCAACTGAATCTCACCGCCCTTTTTCTCTATCAACTGCTCATCTTTAAAATTACTCAACGTCCTGCTCACAGTTTCTGTAGCCATACCTGCCATGGCGGCTAAATCATCTCGGGAGATTTTAAAGCTATCGCTCTTATTGATGTCTTTGATACGTAATAAAGTCTCTGCCATCCTTTTCCTTACCGAGTGATAAGCCAGTTGCACCAGTTGCTCTTCTTTATTTTGCAAACTTTTTGATAACAGGGTGATGAATTGCATGGCCAGAACAGGGTGTTTATTCAATATTTCATCTACCTGACCTTTGTGTAATAAGCAGATGCTGCTGTTTTCCAGCGCCTCAGCACTTTCTGTATGTACCTGCCCAACCAAAGCATCATGTATACCAAAATACTCATCATCATGATAAATGCCTGTTAAAAATTCACGACCATCCTCGCTCAGCTTGGAGATCTTGATTTTACCAGTCAGCACTAAATAGATGCCCTGTGCGGTATCGCCATCATAATAAATGATTTGTCCTTTTTTAATATTTCGAACTTTTTTGAGCTCCACTAAATTCTTCATGGCGTCCACACCATCGCTCTGATGTGCGAACTCTTCCAATTTTTGAAGTCCTTTGGTGTAAAAAGCTTGCTGTTTATCCTTTTTATTTAAACGGCTCTCAATGGCATTCAACAATTCTATATCATCAAAAGGCTTGGTGAGATAATCGTCTGCACCCATATCCATTCCCTTACGTATATCTACCCGCTCAGCTTTTGCGGTCAGAAAAATAAATGGAATGGTTTCAGTATTTTGGTTTTTCGACAAAAGGTATAATACACCATATCCATCCAGTTCAGGCATCATGATGTCACATATGATTAAAGAAGGAAGTTCTTTTTGTGCAATCTCCACCCCTATTTTCCCATTGGATGCCGTAAAAACTTTGTATCCTGCTAAAGCTAAAATCTCAGCAGTGCTTTCCCTGATGTCTTCATTATCCTCAATTATCAATATCCTTCTTTCCATTTCTAAGTCTTAAAAATCAAAGTGAATTTTGTCCCTTCGTTTTCGGCACTTTCAAACTCCACCTCGCCGTTCAATAATTTCACATACCGGTCTACAATGTTTAAACCTAAGCCGGTTCCCGGAATGTTACCTGTATTGTGCGCTCTGAAGAAAGCTTGAAAAAGATGCTTTTGCTCGCTTAAAGGGATGCCAATTCCGTTGTCTTTGATGGTAATGAAACAATGCTTCTCGTTCACCTCGGTATTGAATTCAATAAATGTATTCTCACCAGAATATTTGATGGCATTAGAGATTAAATTGATGATGGCATTTTTCAATAAACTGACATCGGCTTCAATCATACTTTTGGAGCCGGTGTGCTGATAAATGATGTTTTGATTCTGTTTCGCCACCATTTGCATCTCCTCGGTGATCTCCTCTGAGAATTTCACCAGATTGATCTGCTGAAATTGAGGTACAATAATCCCAGCCTCCAACCTTTCCAAAGAAAGGAAATCATTAAGAATGGTGGTTAAATTACCGATGGAGATTTTAATTTTGCCCACATGTTTTTCAATATTGGGGTTGTGGTATTCTGCGGCGTATTTATCAATTAAGGAGGCGGAGAGCTGAATGGAGCTTAAGGGTGTTCTAAACTCATGAGATGCCATGGAGACAAAGCGACTTTTCAACTGGTTTAACTCCTTTTCTTTCTCTAAAGACAGGCTTACTTCCTGTTTTGCTTCTTGTAGCTGGTTGATTAAAGATTGCAATTTAACTGTTCTGTCCTGCACCAATTGCTCCAATTTATTGGTGTATTGTAGCAGTTGCTCTTCCGCGTCCTTCTCCCGGGTAAGGTCATGAATAAACCCATTGTAAATGATGCGGCCCTCATACTGTACTTCAGACACCGCTAACCTGAAAGGAAAAAGCGTACCGTTTTTCTTCTTTCCTTTCACTTCTCTTCCTTGTCCAATGATGTGCGGTTCACGAGTCTCCTGATACCTGGAAAGGTATTGATCATGTCTGGAACGATCAGGTTCAGGCATGAGTATAGAAATGTTATTTCCAATCACTTCTTCCGGTGAGTAGCCAAACAAGCCACAACCTGCCGGATTGATAGATTCAACTATTCCTCTGTCGTCTATAGTGATGATCCCATCAATTGCATTCTCTATAATGGCATGAAGTAAAGCGGCTTTATTCATGGTTCAAACTTAACCCCATTTAATCCTAATTAAGAATTATAGCTCCCTTATTATTCTCGAATTTGTTTTAGATCACTTTTTTAACGCTGAAACATCATTTCCCAGCACTGCTATCCCCTCTACATTTGACGGTATAAATAAAACAACATTAGAATTCAAAAACATGAAAACTTTACAATATCAAACCAAAGCTTCTCTAAACATTAAAAGAGGCTTAACTCTCATCATCTTTCTTTTATTAGGATTGACGGTGTTTAACCTGAGTGCGCAAACTACCAGCTATCAATCAATTCCTGCAAATTCTTCCATCAAAGTTTCGGGCTCATCCAACTTGCATGATTGGACCATGAAAAATGAGGTATTAACAGCAGGAGCCACTTTTATTTTTAAGGCTGGAAAGCTGACAGATATGACCGCTCTTAATTTTTCTATGAAAGTAACCAATTTAAAAGGGGACGAAGATTTATTGAACAGCAGGGCCCACAAAGCCATGAATGCCGAAAAATACAGCACCATTAATTTCAAATTGAGTTCCGCAACGGCTAGTCCATTGGCAAATGGACATTATACCATTAAAGCTTATGGCAAATTGGAAATTTCTGGAACGGCTAAAGATGTGGTGCTTTACGCAGATGCGGTGCAAAACAGTGATAAAACTATAAGCTGTACAGGATCTGAAAAACTCAAAATGAGCGATTACGGCATTAAACCTCCTTCTTTCATGTTTGGAGCGCTTAAAGTAACCGACGATGTAACGGTGAGCTTCAACCTAAAATTCAAAAATTAAATCTCAAATCTTAAAATATTAAATCATAACATCATGAAAACAATTACCAACATCATTAAAAATATAGTAGTAGCTGCACTTTTAATCAGCCCTTTAATCTCACTTGCACAAGACACTACTAGGGTAGAGGATGGCGTAAAAACACGGATTGCAAATCTGCGTCCTTATGACAAATCAGGGATCAATATTTTTGAAGCACCAAAAGATTTGAACGCCCCTTTTGATGGCTTGAAGGTAAGATTTGGCGCAGGTTTTACCCAATCTTTCCAGAACCTGAAACATGAAAACATCACCACGCTTCCGGCAAATGAACTTTATAAAATGACTCCAGGTTTTAATACCGCCAATGCCAATTTATATATGGATGTGCAGCTGGCTGATGGGATCCGTTTAAACCTTACCAGTTACCTATCTTCCCGTCACCATAATGAAACTTGGGTAAAAGGAGGTTACATCCAATTTGACAAACTTCCTTTCAAAGGCGACCTATGGGATATGATCATGAGCGTGGCTACCGTGAAAATTGGACACATGGAAATTAACTATGGCGATCAGCATTTCAGACGTTCTGATGGCGGTGGCACCATCTATAATCCATTTGTAGAGAATTATATTATGGATGAATTTGCCACAGAAATTGGCGGCGAAGTTTATTTACACCTCAACAGTTTAACCGGTATGATAGGCGTATCAAATGGGATGATCAAAGGAAACATTGCTGAGATTGCTCCAACACCACAAGATGCCAATATCCATAAATCTCCTTCATTCTATTTTAAAGGAGCGTTTGACAAACAAGTGAATACAGACGTAAGGTTAAGGTTAGCAGCTTCTTATTACACCAATAACAGTTCTGGTGGAAATACTTTATTTGGTGGCGACCGTACCGGATCCAATTACTTTTTGGCAATGGAAAAAGTGGGTGCTACCACTGATGCCAATGCATTTTCAGGGCGTTTTAATCCTGGCTTCTCTAAAGAAATACATACTGCACAGTTAAATGCCTTTATAAAAGCAGCGGGTGTAGAATTCTTTGGAACTTATGAATTTGCCAATGGCAGGAGTAAAGCAGAAACTGATAACAGAAAAGCAAATCAATATGCGATAGAAGGTGTGTACCGTTTCGGAGTAAAAGAAAACCTCTTTGTTGGTGCAAGGTACAATAAAGTAGATGCAAGGTTAGCCGGGATGACAACTGATGTGGCTGTTGACAGAACTTCTTTCTCTGCAGGCTGGTTTTTAACCCGTAATATCTTATTAAAAGCAGAATATACTGACCAAAAATATAAAGATTTCTTAGCTACTGATTATAGAAATGGCGGCAAGTTTAATGGCTATGTAATTCAAGCCGTAGTAGGATTTTAAGTTTTCAAGTTTCTTTGAAAGTCAGGTTGAGTAATCAACCTGACTTTTTTAATCGCTTGCTCTTTCCCTCATGAAAATAAAAAACCTTAGTGTTATACTCCTGCTCTTTTTTTCTTTGTCAGGATTCTTGTTCTCCTCCTTTAAAATCCCGATGGTCAATCCTACCAGATGGGTGATCAATAAGAGTGGCTATCTCCAGGTGAAAGGCAGTACCACGGTTAATACTTTTACTTGTGTGATTCCAAATTATATCCATCCGGATACCATTAGCATTTATAGGAACAAAAGCACCATCAAACTGAGTGGAGAGATTGCCTTAAGCGTTAATGCTTTTGATTGCCATAACGCCATGATGACGGCACAGCTCCGAAAAACCTTGAAAGCGGCACAATATCCGCATATCAAAATCAGGTTTATTAGTCTGAGCGAATTGCCTTTATTGGGCAATCAAAAGGAACAAGTAAAAGGATGGGTAGAGATTGTATTAGCCAATGTAACCAAGCGTTACGAAGTGGATTACCAGCTATTTAAAGACGCCCAGAACACCATTCATTTAACGGGGTTGCAAGACGTGAATTTCTCTGATTTTAAATTGAGTGCTCCCAGCAAATTGGGTGGGATGATCAAGACTGATGACCGCTTAGGGATTGAATTTCAACTGCAATTTAAAGAACTCTAATTTTGTAGGATTCGTCGGTCATAAATAATATTAAAAACAAATTTTATGACCAGATAAGGCCTTAACATACACATCATGTTCAGACATCAGGGAAAGACCAGAACACTCAGTCACAATCAAAAAATTGCTTCTTTACTTTCATTTGTTGCCGGCGTGGTCAACGTTGCTGGCTTTATAGCCATCCAAAGATTAACAACTAACGTCACCGGCCACTTCGCCTATTTTGTTGATGAAGTATTTAAACTTCATTTCGCAGCAAGTGGCATTTACTTTTTTTATATCTTCTTTTTCTTTTTGGGTGCTTTTGTATCGAGCCTTTTGGTAGAATTGGTGGGCCGGTCCAGTGAACGCTATGTTTTTGTGATCCCCATTCTTATAGAAAGCCTGATCCTATTATCAATGGCATTATTTGGCCCTACACTTATTTTAAAAAACACGGACCTAGTTGCCTTTAGTTTACTTTTTGCCATGGGTTTGCAAAACTCCTTGGTCACCAGAATTTCTGATGCCATTGTAAGGACCACGCACCTTACCGGACTTTTTACAGATTTAGGAATAGAATTATCGCAACTGTTCTTTTATAAAGAAATAGCACAAAAAGCAAAGCTCCTTTCTACCATTAAACTGAGGCTAAGGATCATTATCTTTTTCTTTACCGGAGGAGTAGTTGGTGGCGTTTTCTATACTTATTTACATCTTCAGGTTCTTCTAATTCCCGCTATGCTATTAATCATTGGGCTATTTTATGATAGTGCAAAGTATAAACTCATCAACTGGAAGAGGAAAAATTTGGCCAAATAAAAAAGCCACCGGTAACAATTTTTATTTTTGGTTGGCTTTTAATGAGCGCAGTATAAGACTGAAACTAAGGATTCATTTTTGCAAATATAAGCCCCGCTACAATAGCCTGAAGAAAACCATAAAACAACCAGCTTAAAACCATAGTTGCAGTAACATCTAGTGCAGAAAAGGTGATCCACATGACTGGGATTAATGAGACTATGGCGTAAACAAAGCCAAACTCCAGTCCACGAATCACAAACCCCCCTTTAAACATCCCTTTAAATCGTTCCCAAAACCAAGCTAAGGCCAAACTCAAAACAAAGGCATGCAGGTAGAACAAAAGGTCTCTACTACCATCTGAATTAAACAATGGGTTGCTATAAGCGGTAAAAAACTCAGGGAAAAACCTGATGGCAAAAAATAAAGAGCCATAGCCTAAAATAAATAAAACCGCTCCTGCGGTTAATCCTGAAAGGATAATTTTTTTGATCATATTGATGATATTGAATTTGAGTTAGGATTAAGTTTGTGCTAATTTTTGTCACAGAATGACATTGTTAGAAAGGGTAAGTCGTCATTTGCTCATCTTATCCTTTGTTGGGAGCAATTTCACTAAAATTGCTAGCTCTAAAAATGATCTTTATCATTACAGCAAAGAATTTTATAAGGATAGAGCATTTTTGTACTCCTAATTTTTGATGGGCATTACTTTAATACATGACCATCATGATATTATTTACGAGCGACTAAAATCAAAAGAATAGGTGTTTCTCATGCATAAAAATGAGCATGGTTAGCCATAATTGCCTTAAAAAAAAGTCTGCAATCTAAGATTGCAGACTTTTATGATACTTTATATTAAGCTTTAGTGACCTCTAGTGTTTAAAAGGAATATCGATTATTCGTTAATGGCTTTTACGCCTGGCAATTCTTTTCCTTCCATATATTCTAACAAAGCACCGCCACCTGTAGAAACATAACTTACTTTGTCTTCCATTCCAAATTTGGCTACTGCGGCTGCGGAGTCTCCACCACCGATTAAAGAAAACGCACCATTTTCTGTAGCTTCAACTACCGCATGAGCAACTGCTTTGGTACCTTTCTCAAATTTAGACATTTCAAAAACGCCCATTGGACCGTTCCATAAAATGGTTTTTGATTTTTTAATCACCTGTGAAAAAGCTGCGATGGTATCGTCTCCGATATCTAGCCCCATCCAATTGTCTTTAATATGATCGTTATAGGCATTACCAGTTTCAGCATCGTTAGAAAAAGCATCAGCAATAACAGAATCTGTTGGGATCAGCATTTTCACTCCCTTTTCATTCGCTTTTTTAATTAATTCCCTAGCCAATTCTAATTTATCCTCTTCTACCAAAGACTTACCGATTTTACCTCCATTAGCTTTGATAAATGTATAAGTCATCCCGCCGCCAATCAATAAGTTATCAACCTTATCCAATAATTTCTCTATCAATAAAATCTTGTCAGAAACTTTTGCTCCACCCATAATAGCGGTAAAGGGTCTTTCTGGGTTATTCAATACTTTTTCAGCATTAGCTAATTCAGCACCCATTAAGTATCCAAAATATTTGCTTTCAGGAAAAAACTTTGCAATTACCGCAGTAGAAGCATGTGCCCTGTGTGCTGTTCCAAATGCATCATTGACATATACATCGCCAAGTTTAGAGAGCTTTTCAGCAAAACCTACATCACCCTTTTCCTCTTCCTTGTAAAAGCGCAGGTTTTCTAACAAGAGCACTCCTCCAACTTTCATATCTGCGGCTTTCTTGGTTGCCTCTTCTCCAATACAATCATCAGCAAATGCTACTTCCTGACCTAATAATTCTGACAGATGTGGAACAATATGCTTTAAAGAATACTTGTCTACCGGTCCATCTTTTGGCCTTCCTAAATGAGACATCAGCACAACAGATCCTCCATCTGCTAATATTTTTTTGATGGTAGGCAATGCCGCAGTCATGCGCTTATCATCGGTAATGTTAAAATCTGCATCTAATGGCACATTAAAATCAACTCTAATGAGTGCTTTTTTACCTGAAAAATTTATATCGTCAATTGTTTTCATTCTTTTTTGTTTTGAAACGCTAAACTAAACAATGTAGGGGGAAGAGAAAAGTTTTATCTGGATTAGTTGATGGATCATCGGAAGTCAGAAGTCGGAGGTCGGAGTTCGGAGGACGGAAGTTGGAAGGCATTCTGCCATCCGCCATACACCATCAACCAAACGCTATTACTGAATCTTCAAGTACATGGTTTTATGTGGACCAATTCCAGGAATGTCAAATTCCTCACTAATGAATTCAAAGCCTAATGAATGATAAAATTTAAAAGCTTTTTGGCGGGCATTACACCATATAAAGTTGACTTTTTTTCCTCTGAGGTAAACGATGGCAAAATTCACCAAACGGTTTCCAAAACCTTTGCCCTGAAAATCAGTAGCTGTAGCCATTCCTCTTAACTGAAAAGCATCTCCAACAAAATCAGGATGCGATTGATGATGAAAGGTGACCACACAAACCAATTGTTCATCGTGAAAATAACCTAAATGAAAAGTATCCATTGCATCGTCATTTACAAAAATACATTCTTCGTCTTTGAGCTTTCCTTCTCTTAGAATGATGTTTCTCAGCGGTAAAACCTCTTCGGTACTTAAAAACTTAATCATATTCGTTTTGCGATTTTTTCTGCTAAGTCTACTATTCTGCTAGAATAGCCATATTCATTATCATACCAGCCAACTACTTTTACCATCCCACCAACAATAGAAGTAAGCTGGGCATCAAAAATGCAAGAATGAGGATTGTCCAATATGTCAACCGACACGATGGGGTCTTCCGTATATTCTAAAATATTTTTGAGCTTCCCTAATGAAGCACTTTTAAAAGCTTCATTTATTTGCGCTACCGATTCAGGTTGTTTTTTAAGGATACAGGTAAAATCGGTTAGTGAACCATTCAATACTGGCACCCTGATTCCGGCGCCACCTAAATGACCTTCTAAATGAGGAAAAATATGAGTAATGGCTTTTGCTGCTCCGGTAGTAGTTGGAATAATGGAGGCTGAAGCTGCTCTAGCTCTTCTTAAATCCCGATGTGGCGCATCATGTAGGTTTTGATCACCAGTCATGGAATGAACGGTGGTAATATAACCTTCTTTTATTCCCCAATTTTCATCCAACACTGCTACCATAGCAGCTACATTATTGGTGGTACAGGAAGCATTAGAAATAATTGGACTGCTCCAGTCAATCTCATCTTCATTTACGCCCAATACTACAGTTGGAATCAGTTTATCTGGAGAAGGTGCTGAAAGTAGAACTTTTTTTGCCCCTGCTTTTAAATGTCCGGAAGCCAGCTCTGTAGTTAAAAATTTACCTGTCGCTTCTATCACTAGGTAAGTATCCATACTATTCCAAGGAATATGACTAGGATTTTTTTCTGCAAAAACCTTGATCTTTTTCCCATTAATGATCAGGTGTGATTCATCATAGGATACTGTTCCTTTAAAATTACCATGAACAGAATCATATTTGAAGAGGTGGGCTAAAGTTTCGGTATCTGTTAAATCATTAATGGCTACTACCTGTAATTGCGCTTTATTAATCAATAACCTCAATACTGTTCTGCCTATTCGCCCAAAACCATTAATCGCAATCTTCATATCCATTCAATTTTGCGCAAGTTAATAAATGGTAGAGAAAGGATTTCTATTTTAACATGAGATGGATGTCATTTTCTCTTACGAACGTCTTATTTTTTATTGAACAGAAAATAAATATTTACTTTTTAAACTCCTCATTATAAGTAAGTGTAAGAGGTAAAATAGCGAAGTATTTTTATTTTTTATCCTATACTCATCCTTATGTTATCCTATACTTATCCTTATGTTATCCTAATCTCAATCCTTTAGTAAGAAATGAAGCTTCAATTTAAGTAAAACTATAACAACTGTTATTTAAAAAAATAATTGGTTTTAAAGCCTTTTCTTTCTTTAATCCTGATCAAGATAGTTGTGATATAATTAATCAGGATACAGATTCCTAAAAACATAAAAATTAGTACAAAATTACCCCATTCTCTTAGTTCCAAAGCAATGTATATGAAAATCAGGTTTGTAATTGCCAATAAAATGGTGGTTTGGATGTGATTAAATCCTAGCCTTAGGATTCGATGATGAATATGGTTACGGTCTGCCCTAAAAGGTGATTGTTTTTTTAGTAGCCGAAGAGAGAAAACCCTGAAAGTGTCAAATAAAGGAATGATGATAATTGCAACAGCTATGGCGGGGGCAGAGTAAAATATAGGATCGTAATTAGCAGGGGTAAACTTGTTGAGTTCGATAAACTTAATGGCCAGCACCACGGAAATCAATCCAATCAGCAAACTTCCTGTATCGCCCATAAATATTTTAGCCGGACTATAATTAAAGTACAAAAATCCTGCAATGGCACCTACCATACTAAAAGCTAAAGAAGCCATTTCCACTTGTCGCATATGGATGAATAAAATGGCAAAGGTAAGGTTCACTACTAAGCCAATGGTACCTGCCAAACCGTCAATTCCATCAATTAAATTAAAAGCATTCACAATAAACATAATGATAATGATAGATAAAATGATACTTGTATAGAATGAGATTTCCTGAACATTTAACACGCCATACATACTGGTGAGTCTCACATTACCCAATAAAACCAAAATAACGGCTACCAAAAACTGCATGGCAAATTTTGTAGAAGACCCAGAGCCCGCTAAATCATCTTTTAGCCCTATTGCAAACAGAATGATACAGGAAGTTAATAAAATATTGGTAGGTAAAAAGGCATCATATTTAGAAAAAAGAAGCGAAACGATGGTAAAGCTACAAAAGATGGCTACTCCCCCTAATCTTGGGATTCCGTGATCATGTTCTTTTCGGTGACTTTGCAAATCATCATACAAGTGCCGCTCTCTGGCCACAAAAATGATGGAGGGAATGGCAATAAAAGATACCCCCATAGCGATGACGATGACTACTAAATAATATAGCCATTCCGTATTCATTAAAGAGAAGCTTAATTCCACGCTATAAAAATATCATTTTTTCTTAAAATTGACAGCAAAATCCATTCTGGGATTAAAGAGTATGGACAACTCTTCCTAAGTTTTCCAAAACTGAGACAATTTTCTTAAAGGTTTTAAAAAAGATGCCCATAAATGAAAGGGAATTCCATTTATTCTCATGGCTTTTCTATCTTCTTTATTTGCCCGCCACCTGTTTTTTAAACTGTGATTGCTTAAGCCACCAACCCTCATTTTTACCAGTACTTCAGGAATATAGGTTGTCTTAATTTTTTCTTTATATAACATTCTTAAGATCAAATCATAATCTGCTGCAGAATGATAGCTTAAATTATATGTTCCATATTTTGTAAAGCATTCTTTTCGAATAAAAAGTGTGGGATGAGGTGGCATCCAACCTCTTTTCATTTCATTTCTAGAAAAAACACCCGAATTCCAATGACGTATTACCTTTGTGGTATCTTTCCGATCTACATATTGTAAATCACCATAAACTGCTTGAATTGTTGGATTATCCTTGAATTTTTGCATGACTTTAGACAATACCTGCGGAGAAGCAAACAAGTCGTCGGAATGTAGTATGCCTATAATTTCCCCTTTTGCTAAGTTAATTCCCTTGTTTAATGCATCATAAATTCCAAGATCTGGTTGTGAAAGTAAAATATCCTTTTCTGTCAGTTGCTCTCTCACTATGCTAAGTGTCGCATCTTTACTAGCCCCATCTATCACAATTAATTCCTTCTCCTGATAATCCTGTATAGCAAAACTACTTAATGCTTCATGGACAAATTGTTGAGAATTGTAAGTCGCTGTAATGATGGAAATGAGCATAGGACCAATTTTAGCTAAAAAGGTGCAATTAAAAAAATTGGTTATCTAGGGTTATTTAAGAGAGTACCTGATGGAATGAGACAAACTACTTAATGCGGCACCTCTCCTACGTCGAGGTGACGGTAAAAAAATAGAGAAGGGATAAAAACAATAAGCTTTACACCTCTTCTCAGTTTCTCCATTTCCATCGGATGTAAAAGAATAAAATAACAGTCATATGTACAAAATACAGTCCCAATTTCTATTGAAGTAACCTAAAATTCCTTTTTCATACTTTTCCATTTTTTCAATTTTAAATGAATACTAATGTTAATTTCTGCCTACCATTTAAGCTGAAACTAAATTAATAAGACTTATGAAAAACCTTTAAGGATGAAACAACTTGACTAGCTTAGACATGTAATTGACTAGCTTTTCGTGTCATCCTTTTAGCCTTCTTCGGGAATTCTTTTAGATTGCTTTTAGAAAAGAGCTTTTTCTAAAAGGAGCCTAAAGCAAGGTAAGAAGGAGAGTAAAAGAAAACACCTTATCAAAAGAAGTGATTAACAAGTATGCTACTACTTATCCAGATCAATAGGATTTGAGAAAATCGACATCAAAGCAGAACGATAGGTAGATAAAAATGTTCAGCCATAGGTAGTAGCTTCAGATTAATGAGCAAGCTTTAGGTCTTGCCAATGCTTTTAACAGAAATTCAAATTAAAGTTTACATTTTATTAGCACAGAATAACTGCTGTTGGTATTGGGAAGCTAATGGGTAGTCGTTTGATTAAAGGTTTGTGAAAATGACTGGCAAAATCAACGATATTATGCGGGACCTCTCCTTTGTCGAGGTGAAGCTACCAGTTAAGGAACGTTACCTTTATAAGGACAAATAAACAAGGCTAACCTTTTTGTTTTGTTTAACGTAAGAATAGCAAAAAACTATAACTTAGGGCTTAATAGCTGGTATAATCGTTAAAATATTTGAGCTTTGTTTAAAATTTATTTATCATTGAGTTAAAAATGCATCTGCGTATGAAAGGTAATGACTACCGTCTAAAAACTTCTCTCTTTTTTCTTCTAAGTATTATTTTTTTTAGCTCCTGTGGTTCTTATCAAAAAAACATCCTTTTTAATAGCAAATATGATGTATTGGCTGATACCGCTAAAACCGTTTATGTGGCCAATGACAAACATAAACCCTTAAACGAGGATTATATTTTGAGAGTTGGCGATCGCATTGCCTTCAAAAATTTGCAGGATGTGAAATTAGTGACTGAAAATTCTAAGTTGGATTTGAAGGATGGCAGTGAAGTAAAAAGTGGTTACCTCATAGAAAAGGACAGCATGGTTTTTTTACCAGTAGTAGGCAATATAAAATTGGCTGGATTTAGCAGAAGTGAAGCCCGAAATATTATTAATGAAAGGTATGCCGCAAAACTCTTAAAAGATCCAATGATTGACATCTATATATTAAATTTTAGTGTTACCATTTTGGGAGAATTCAACACACAAGGTAAAATATATTTAGAAACTGAACCAACTGACATCATTGATGTGTTAGGTTTAGCGAAAGGAGTATCTCTAATTGCAGATGTACAAAAACTTAAAATTATTCGTGGCAATCTTCAAAATCCAGAGATTATTTATGTTAATCTTAGTGATATCAATAGTTTGGCATCAAATAAAATTTATCTTCAAAACAAAGACATCCTTTATTTACCTGCAAAAAAATCTTTTTATAAGAGCGAAACTACTAGAACAAACATCAATTTGATACAGCCTTTAATTCTAGTTCTTAATACAATATTGGTATTATATAATATTACAAGATAATGGAACCTAAGGATTTTAAAGAGCAAGGAAAATCAACTAGCCAGTCTATAGATTATATTAAAATCTTTAAAATCTTGTGGAGTAGATGGTATTGGATTGTAGCCTGTATTATCATTTCTTGTATTTTTACCTATTTTTACCTCTGGTACACCCCCTCCATTTACGCTACTAGTGCATCCATCAAATTTGATGACCAACAACCTGAATTGCCAGGCATTATCAAAAACAATTCAAGTTTTGAAAGCTCCAACCGCTTACAGTCAGAAACCTATGTCATCCAGTCTAGAGAGGTGATTTTGAATGCCATTGCTAAGATCAATTATCAGATCTCCTATTTTTTAGATGGTAGGGTAAGAACTACCGAAACCTATCCTTTTGAACCATTTAAAATCATCATCCTTTCAAAAGACAGCATGAGTTTCTACCAAAAACCCATTTCTTTCCAGCAGATAGATTCTTCCCATTTTATTCTCACCATCAATCAAAAGGATATTAAATATACTTTTAACCAGAAAATTAGCTTACCGGGAATTAGTTTTTTGATCAAAAACGCCAATGTTCCTGAAGAGGCATCCTACAGCTTTAAGTTTAATCAGAAGGAAGATTTTATCGGTCGGGTAAATGCCGGATTGAGTATGAGGGAAGCCGCCAAGAGCTCCAATATTTTGTTAGTGAGTTTAATGGATAAAAATCCTTTTTTTGCATCAGATGTTTTAAACGCCTTATTATTAGAATACATCAATTATGATCTCTCTCAAAAAAGAGTTTCAGGCGATCAAACCATTGACTTTATTGAAAGTCAGTTAGATTTCCTCAATCGGAAAGTGGATGAATCGGGTAGTAAATTAGAGAATTTTAAAATAAATAAACAAATTTCAAATCCAAGTAGCAATTCAGAATTGCAAATAAGTAAAATTACTTCCATAAAGGAGAATTTGAATACTTTAGAATTAGAAAGTCTATATATTAATGCTCTGGAAAAGCAGGTAAAATCCAGTAAAAATAGCATCAATTATAACTTTAATCTGGAAGGTAAAACTGAAGCTTTACTTTCTAACCTTATTTTTGAATTAAATACCTTAATTACTCAAAGAGCAAGGGCTTTGAGTCAGTTTAATGAAAACTCAACTCCAATTATTAATATTGACCAACAAATTAAAATTTTTCAAAATTCCATTATTCAAAATATTTCTTCCTTAAAAGAGCGCAACCAAAAAGATCAAGACTTTTACCAGAATTTATTACGACAAGCTCAAAATAAAATGGCCCAATTACCTGCTGCTGAGAGGGAATTCATTAATCTACAATCAAACTTTGAAACCGATCAAACGGTCTTTCAGTTGCTCTCCCAAAAGAAATTAGAAGCCCAAATCAACAGAGCAGCGGTAGTGCCCAGTGCAGTGATTGTAGAAAAGGCAGGAGTGGGCTCCCGTTTGATTTCTCCATTACCTAGTAAAGCCTATACTTATGGAGTTTTAGCCGGTTTGGCTTTCAGCATTTTATTAGTAATATTTGCCCGTTTAATCAACCCATATATCTATGATAAAAACACAGTAGAAAACTTAACGGATGTACCCATCATTGGAATCATTCGTAAATTCCCTGATTTTATCGATAAAAATAATACTCAGGCCTTATCCTTGAGTCATCCTAAATCGGTATTTGCAGAATCGGTTCGTTCGGTAAGGACAAACCTCAGCTTTTTGGCTTCAGAGAAAAAAAGTAAGGTGATCTGCATCACTTCCGAGGTATCTGGAGAGGGGAAATCATTTGTAAGTATTAATTTGGGCAGTACGTTGGCCCTTATTGATAAAAAAGTGATCTTGATTGCAGGTGATTTAAGAAAATCTAAAATCCACCGTACTTTTGGGGTGGACAATAAAAAAGGACTGAGTAGTTACCTAGCTAATAGAGATGGCATAGCAGATATCATTTTTCATGCTGACAATCATTCTTTTGATTTTATCCCTTCAGGGCCAGTTCCTCCAAATCCTTCTGAATTATTGCATAGTAACAGGATGCAACAATTAATAGAACATCTAAAGCACCAATATGATTTTATCCTAATTGATACTGCACCAGTGGGCTTGGTATCCGATGCCATTCCTTTAATCCGGCAGTCTGATATCAATGCCTTTATCATTCGCTCCGGGGTGAGCAGGAATAATGCCGCCAGCATTCCAGCTAAGCTAAACTCGGAGTACAATTTAAAAAATGTGGTCCTTATCCTCAATGCTTTTGGCAATGAAATGCTACACAGTAGCTTTTACGCCTCCTCCTACAATGATAAAAACTATGCCTATTACTATTATGCAGATTATAATGGTTATGGCTATGAGGGTTATTTTGAGAATAATAGAAAGAGAAAGTGGTATGAGTTTTGGAAAAAGGGGTGAGTTTGTAGAGTGGAAAATTGAAGGTTTAAAGTAGAAAGTTCTAGGTGATAAGTGGTAGGTTAAAGTGGGAAGTTGATAGTAATTGGTTGTAAGTACTAAGTAAGTGGAATTGTTGATGGTAGGGAGTTAATGGCTGATAGGTGATTCGACACTACTCTCCTTTTAATATTTAAGAGTTTTCTGAGCCCGTTCCTATATTTTGGGAGAGCTTGCATTGGTTAGGCATTTTATGATGAAGATTATCTTTTTGTAAAACACTTAACTCCCCCTCTTAGATTCTCAATCCAGGGTAAGATACATTTTGGCAACCTTTTAATCTGATACTTAACTTACAATTTTGTCGGTTTCATTAAATTTCAAAGAGCTAATCTTTCTATCTATTGATTTATATTAAATATATTAGACTTCATTTCAAAAGGTAAGTTAAATGATGCTTCGTGTAACCACCTCATCAAAGATTAATTAAAAGATTATAGCATGTGCAGGATTGCAGGAATCATCAATCATAAGATAAGCTTAGCAGAGCGGAACGGGCAAACTCTTCAGATGAGGGATTCACAGGCGCATGGTGGTCCGGATGGTGCAGGGATTTATGATAGTACTATCTTGCCAGTCAGTTTGGGTCATCGTCGTTTATCTTTACTAGACTTATCCAGTGCCGGTCATCAGCCCATGCAATATCAGCAACTATTTATCACCTTTAATGGGGAAATCTATAATTTCAAGGAATTAAAGGCTGAACTACAAAGTTTGGGTCAGGTTTTTCAAAGCCAAGGTGATACAGAAGTGATTTTACTGGCCTACCAACAGTGGGGAATAGCTGCATTCAGCAAATTGAAAGGCATGTTTGCTTTTGCCTTATTGGATGAAAAAGAGGCTAAACTGTTCTTGGTACGAGACCCTCAGGGCATCAAACCGCTCTATTATTTTCAGCAACATGAGCAACTCATTTTCGCATCCGAAGTCAAAGCTTTTCATCACTGCGGCAAAAAGCTCACAGAAGATCCTCATTGGAAGGTCTTCTTCTTAGCTTTCGGCCATATTCCAGAGCCTTATACGACTCTTAAAAATGTACACCATTTAGCCAAAGGGCATTACCTTGAATGGGATTTTAAAAGTGGGCAATCCAGTATTAAACCCTTTTATCAATTTCATTATAGCGAAACGATTACTGATCGTCCCCTCGCTTTAGCAATGGTGAGGGAAAAGATGACATTGGCAGTAAAGCGTCACCTCCTTTCAGACGCTCCTATTGGTGTCTTCTTAAGTGGTGGTATCGACTCAAGCATCATCACCCTTTTGGCCAATCAGTTTCAGCAACAGGATTTACAAAGTTTATCTATTAACTTGCAGGAGACTGATTTTGCAGAAAGACAATACCAACAAATTGTGGTCAACCAAATACAGGGAGATTACCATGAATACTTGGTGACCTATAAAGATTTCGTTTCCCATTTTGATCAGTTTACGGAGGCCATGGATCAGCCCAGTAATGATGGCATTAATTCCTGGTTTGTATGTAAAAGAGCGCATGAAAATGGACTAAAGGCTGTGTTGAGTGGTTTAGGAGGTGATGAGCTTTTTGGCGGTTACCCCAGCTTTAGCCGAATGGGCTATGTACAACAGCTCAAACAATTGCCCTCCTCCATTTTAAAATTAGCCGATCAGCAGTTCAGTTTTAAATACCGAAGGTTTTATTACCTTAGCTATGAGCACCCGATTGGGGAATATCTCTTTTTAAGAGGCTTTTTTACGCCCAATGTGATTGCAGAAGTACTCGGACTCAGTGTGAAAGAAGTAGATGAAATTTTACAAAGTGTACCCATTAATCCCGAACTGAAGAACCTGAGTGGAGGTAACCGGGCCAGTTGGATGGAGACTAACCTCTATATGCAAAATCAGTTGTTGAGGGATACTGACTGTATGAGTATGAGCCACGGCTTAGAAGTAAGGGTTCCTTTTTTAGATCGGGACCTGATGGAAAGTGTTTTTTCCATTCAGGCTAAAATTAAATATGAGGGGTCATTCCCGAAGATGTTGCTCATTGATGCTTTTAAAGATATCCTTCCCGAAGCCATCTGGAATAGAAAAAAAATGGGCTTTACTTTTCCTTTTCAGGAATGGATGCGCCGCTTTAAACAGGTATCTGAACCGGAACAGTATCAAAATAAAACGACCCGAAAATTAATGCAGGAATTTAATCAGGGTCAGTTACATTGGTCTAATGCTTTTGCCTTGTATCATGTCAGCTCCTAAGAAAAGAATCCTCTTTCTCACCTTAAAAACTTTTGGTTTCACCGGAGGGATAGAAAAAATGTGCCGTGTAGTGTGTAGGGCTTTATATGAAATAGAAGAGAAAGGGGGCATCAAGAATTACGTCTATTCCATGTATGACCGCCCTATTGAAAGAGATTCCCGTTATACGCCCAACTGGAGTTTCCAAGGTTTTGCCAAACAAAGAATTTGGTTTGTCATTGTTTCCATTTGGCGGGGTATGCGAAGCGACACCCTATTGTTGAGCCATGTGAATTTGCTGTTTATCGGTTTTTTGATCCGCTTATTTAGACCAAGTATCAAAATTTATTTGTTTGCACATGGCATTGAGATCTGGCCTAGATTAGGTTTCTTAAAACGCTATTTTTTAAAGCATATTGATATTCTAGCGGTAAGCCAATTTACTAAAGATAAAATTATTTTATCTCAGGGGCTTCAATCAGATCGGATCAGGGTGCTCAATAATGCCTTGGACCCTTTTTATGAATTCCCCACACACTTTGAAAAACCTCAAAACCTTATCAAAAAGTATCATCTGAAAAAAAAAGGCCCGCTTTTGTTTACTCTTACCCGTTTGGCCAGTACCGAGAAGTATAAGGGTTATGACATCGTGATTGAAGTTTTACCAGAAATCATCGCTCATTATCCCAACCTCGTATATATGATTGGGGGAAAATACGATAAAAAAGAGAAGCAACGACTGGATGGTTTAATTGCTCAAATGGGCGTTCAGCAACATGTGCAATTATCAGGTTTTATTGATGAAATTGAACTTACCGACCATTTCTTATTGGCTGATCTATTCATCATGCCTAGTAAGAAAGAAGGCTTTGGAATTGTCTTTATTGAGGCAATGGCCAGTGGTTTAGCCACCATTGCAGGAAATTTAGATGGCAGTACAGATGCCCTGAAACAAGGAGAATTAGGCCTATTGGTTGATCCTGAAAATAAAGCCGAAATTAAAGAAGCTATTCTGAAACAATTGAAACAGCACCTAGATCAATCAGAACCGCTTATCCAACAGCAAAAATGTCGGAATTATTTTGGTTTTGAGGTTTACCGAGGCAAATTGGAAGAGGTATTGCTAGAAGGTAGTTGAAGGTGGACTTAATTTAATGGTATTTCATAGCGAAGGGATCCCTCTTTCTAACCTTCATTCAGAACGTCAGTGATGCCTGCCTGTCCGGCTGGCAGGGATCCCTAATACTACACGGGATTTTTCAGTCGCTACGCTTCTTCTGAATGACGTAACAAAACCGTCATTCAGAGCGAAGCGAGAAACCCCTTTAACCGTCATTCAGAGCGATAGCGAGGAATCCCTCATTCAGGACGGGATTCTTCAGTCGCTACCCTCCTTCTGAATAACGTAACCTAACCGTCATTCAGAGCGAAGCGAGAAACCCCTTTTAACCGTCATTCAGAGCGATAGCGAGGAATCCCGCATTTAGGACGAGATTCTTCAGTCGCTACTCTCCTTCTCAATGACGTACAAAAACCGCCATCCAGAGCGTCAGCGATGAATCCCGCATATTATAAAGAATTACCAATTCCTAACCTCTTCCGACAAATCTTCCCAAGTAGGATTTAACGAATAAATCAGAGTTTCCTTTTTCTTCCTACTCCAACCCTTAAGTTCTTTCTCTCTTAAAATAGCTTCATTAATAGAGAAGAAATTTTCATAATAAATCAAATAATAAAGGCTATACCTAGCAGTGAATGATTTTGGATAAACATTGTTTTGGTGTTCATATAATCTTCCCATAAGATTGGAAGTCACTCCAATATATAAAGTTGTTTTATTCCTATTCGTTAAAATGTAGATAGAACCTCCTCTTTCCATAGCTCTAATTTATAAATTTTACCGTCATTCAGAGCGATAGCGAGGAATCCCTCATTCAGGACGGGATTCTTCAGTCTTTACACTCCTTCTGAATGACGTGACCTAACCATCATTCAAAGCGAAACAAGAACCCCTTTCTAACCGTCATTCAGAGCGATAGCGAGGAATCCCTCATTCAGGCCGGGATTCTTCAGTCGTTACCCTCCTTCTGAATGACGTAACCTAAACCTTAATTCAGAGCGTTAGCGAGGCCTGCCTGTCCGGCTGGCTGGAATCCAGCATAATACACGGGATTCTTCAGTCGCTACCCTCCTTCTGAATGACGTAACCTAA
>JBDSHZ010000117.1:0-9108 GCA_039918235.1 Pelobium sp. | reverse complement strand
CGTTACTCTTCAATTCCAGTGGTTGTTGCGCCTCATAACCTGGTATTAGGTGGCGGTTGCGAATTTGCTTTACATGCAGATCATGTGCAACTGAGTGCCGAAACTTATATGGGTTTGGTAGAATTTGGAGTAGGTTTAATTCCTGGCGGTGGCGGAACAAAAGAGATGACCTTAAGAGCATCTGATGAATTTCAGGCAGAGCAAATTGAACAAAATGTGTTAAAAGAGAAATTCTTAACCATTGCGATGGCAAAGGTCTCCACATCTGCTTTAGAAGCTTATGATTTAGGTTACCTGTTAAAAGACAGGTTTTCAATATCAATGAATAGGAGCAGTCTGATTGCCGATGCAAAAGAAAAAGCTTTGGAATTGGCTGATGCCGGTTACACACAACCTGTAAGAAGAACAGATATTAAGGTTTTAGGTAAATATGGTTTAGGAATGGTTTACGCTGGAGCAAATACCATGCGTTCTGGAAATTATATATCCGACCATGATCAAAAAATCTCCCAAAAGTTAGGTTACGTAATGTGCGGTGGCGATTTATCAGCACCAACATTTGTTACAGAGCAATATCTATTGGATTTGGAAAGAGAAGCGTTTCTAAGTTTATGTGGAGAAAAGAAAACCTTGGAAAGGATACAGAGCATCATTACTAAGGGGAAACCGTTGCGTAATTAGATTAATGAATAAAGAACAAGGATGAAGGAACAAGGAAAGATAAATTTTAAGTCTTTATTCTTTTGCTCCTCCATCTTTAATCAAGATAATAAAGAATTGAACAAGTGTCGGAAGGAGTCTTTATTCCTTCATCCTTAATCAAAAATAAAAAATGGAAGCATACATTATAGCAGGATACAGAACAGCAGTTGGTAAAGCTCCTCGCGGAGTATTTCGTTTCACTAGAGCAGATGATTTGGCTGCGGAAGTGATTAGAGAATTGGTCGCCTCAGTTCCAAATCTCGACAAAACTCAAATCGATGACGTCATTGTAGGTAACGCAACACCAGAAGCGGAACAGGGTTTAAACATCGCCCGTATGATTTCTTTGATGGCTTTAAATACAGATAAAGTTCCTGGGGTAACGGTTAATCGTTATTGCGCATCAGGTTTAGAAACCATTGCTACAGCTGTTGCTAAAATTAAGGCTGGAATGGCAGATTGTATTGTTGCTGGTGGGGTGGAAGTGATGAGCGGAATGCCCTTTGGCGGATGGAAAATTGTTCCCAATCCAGAAGTGGCAATGAAAAACCCAGATTGGTATTGGGGCATGGGTTTAACTGCAGAAGCAGTGGCAAAAGAATATGACGTGAGCAGAGAAGATCAAGATGAGTTTTCTTTCAAGTCTCACCAAAAAGCGATAGAAGCTATAAAAAATGGACATTTAAAAGCAGGTGTTTTACCCATCACCGTTAAGGAAAATTACCTTGACGCAAACATGAAGAAGAAAACCCGCGAATATGTTGTTGATACGGATGAAGGTCCAAGAGCAGATACTTCAATAGCGGCTTTAGCCAAATTAAAGCCAGTTTTTGCAGCAGGCGGTTCAGTAACGGCAGGTAATTCTTCCCAAACATCAGACGGAGCAGCTTTTGTTCTAGTGGTATCAGAGAAAATGTTGAAGCAATTAAATGTAGAGCCAATCGCAAGATTAGTAAGTTATTCAGTTGCTGGCGTTCCACCAAGAATTATGGGAATTGGCCCAATTGAAGCGATTCCAAAAGCTTTAAAACAAGCTAATATGACTTTGGAGCAAATTGATTTGATTGAATTGAATGAGGCTTTTGCCTCTCAATCGCTTGCGATAATCAGAAAATTAGAACTAAATACAGATAAATTAAATGTAAACGGAGGAGCAATTGCCTTAGGTCACCCATTGGGTTGTACCGGAGCTAAATTATCTGTCCAGATATTCAACGAATTAAAAAGAAAAAATCAGAAATACGGAATGGTGACCATGTGTGTAGGTAGCGGACAAGGCGCAGCAGGGATTTTTGAAATGCTTTAAGCGGGAGGAAGGAGTAAAGACTGAAATGAAAAAAGGATAAAAAGAACAAGGAGCAAGGATACAAAGAGTAATGACAAAGACTAAAAAGCCAAATTGGTTTTTTTTAATCTTTATTCCTTGCTCCTGAATCTAGAAAATAATATATAAAAAGAATATGCATAATTTTCGTCAATTGAATATTTGGAAAGATGCAAGAGCATTAGTTAAAGATGTGTACATGCTTACTTCTAAGTTTCCTGTCGATGAAAGGTTTGGGTTAATTAGTCAAATAAATAGGTGTTCAATTTCTGTTCCTTCCAACATTGCAGAAGGTTCAGCTAGAGGTACAAATAAAGATTTTTCACACTTTTTAAAGATAAGTTTAGGCTCTCTTTATGAATTAGAAACTCAACTTTTACTAGCATCTGATTTAGAAATGATTTCCGAATCAGATGAAGTATTTCAGAAAATTATAACGCTACAAAAGATGATTTTAAATTTTATTAAAACACTTAGGGAGTAAAGAACAAGGATGGAAGGATTAAGGACTTAAACTCCTTAAATAATCTTTATTCTTTTTCATCTTTAATCAAAATAATAATAACGATGATAGTCAAAGTCTTTACTCTTTGTTCTTTTCATCCTTAATCAATAAGTAAACGATGATGAAAAGCACTGTCTTTATTCTTTGCTCTTTTCATCCTTAATCATAAAAAACAATGAAAAGTACTATTAAAGGTGGAGAATTCATCATCTCCGAAACGGATTTTAACGATGTATTTATTCCGGAAGAATTTGATGAAGAACAGTTAATGATTCAAAAAACCTGTGAAGATTTCTTATCAGCAGAGGTTTTTCCTAATTTGGATAGAATCGACAAACAGGAAGAAGGTTTAATGGAATCATTGATGAATAAAGCTGGTGAATTGGGTTTATTGGCGGTTTCAATTCCAGAAGAATATGGCGGTTTTGGTAAAAACTTTAATACCTCCATGTTGGTTACCGATGCCATTGGAGCAGGACATTCTTTTGCTGTGGCACTTTCTGCACACACTGGAATTGGTACTTTGCCCATTCTATATTATGGAAATAAAGAACAGAAAGATAAATACATCCCGAAATTAGCTTCAGGAGAATGGAAAGCAAGTTACTGTTTAACCGAACCCAATGCCGGTTCTGATGCCAACTCAGGAAAAACGAAAGCAGTTTTAAACGCTGAAGGAACACACTATATCATCACCGGGCAAAAAATGTGGATCACCAATGGTGGTTTTGCAGATATCTTTATTGTTTTTGCAAAGATTGATGATGATAAAAACCTCTCTGCATTTATTGTAGAGAAAGATTTCGGAGGTATTACGATGAATCCTGAAGAGCATAAAATGGGAATTAAAGGTTCTTCAACCCGTCAGGTTTTCTTCAACGATTGTGCTGTTCCTAAAGAGAATTTATTATCTGAAAGAGAAAACGGATTTAAGATTGCCGTTAATATCCTGAATATTGGTAGGATTAAATTAGGTGCAGCTGCCATTGGTTCATCAAGAAAAGTGTTAGACCAAGCCATTAACTATTCTAATGAGCGGGTTCAGTTTGGCTTGAACATATCCAAATTTGGAGCCATCCGTTATAAATTGGCAGAAATGGCTACTCGTAATTTCGCGGTAGAAAGTGCTGCTTATCGGGCCGGACAAAATATTGATGATGCCTACGAGCAATTGGTAGAAGGTGGAATGGATTCGGGAAAGGCGAAATTAAAATCTACCGAACAATTTGCAGTGGAATGCGCCATTATTAAAGTTTGGGGGTCGGAAGTGCTGGATTATATTGTAGATGAAGGCGTACAGGTTTACGGAGGAATGGGCTTTTCAGCCGATGCACCAATGGACCGAGCTTATCGCGATAGCCGTATCAACCGTATTTTTGAAGGTACAAACGAAATCAATCGTTTATTGATTGTGGATATGCTTTTGAAAAGAGCATTAAAAGGCGAGTTAGATTTAATGACTCCAGCCACAGCAGTTGCCGGAGAGCTAATGTCGATTCCGGAATTTGGAGATGAAGACGATTCCCTTTTTGCAGCAGAATTAAAAACCTTAAAAAACCTTAAAAAAGCAGGTTTGATGATCGCCGGAGCGGCCGTTCAAAAATTAATGATGACGCTTTCTAGAGAACAAGAGATTTTGATGAACATTGCAGATATCATTGGATCTGTTTACGTGGCCGAATCTACCATTTTAAGAGTTCAAAAATTGGTGTCTATGAACGGTGAAGAAGCGAATGTTGGTCAGCTAGATATGATGAGGATTTACCTTCAAACAGCAGTTGATAAAATTGCCATTGCTGGTAAAGAAGCGTTAAACTCTTTTGCGGAAGGCGATGAACTGAACATGATGTTAATGGGTTTACGCCGATTCACAAAAGTGAAACCTTTCAATATCAAAGATGCTCGTCAGCGAGTTGCTAAGCAGTTGATTGACGCAAATAAGTATTGTTATTAATTTCCAATCCGTCATGCTGACGACAGGAAGCATCTCACAAGAAGAGCCGTTCAGATTGATTTTGAACGGCTTTTTCTTTTAGCGAGTCCAGAGACTCTTTTCTATTTGTTAATCCTTAGTCACGCTACACTTAAGAATTAAGACAGTTGCGTGATTTGAAAAATCATCGCCATTTCATTTGTAACAGAAATAATCCTATCAATTGGAGTGTCAATTCACTTGTAATAATTGCTGATACGTCGTTTTTTTTAAGCTGTTAGTCTCTTTTTTGGCTTAATAGACTTCATAATTCATACTTTTAAACTTAAATAATTTAAAAAACCAAAACGATGAAAAAATTACTATTGTCCGTATTCCTGCTTATTAGCGTGGTGGCGGTAAAAGCCCAAGGAGGCGGAGGTCAACGCCAAATGCTTGCTCCTGCTGAACGAGCGAATGCTACATTATCTAATGAGCGTTTTGCTTCATTTGCATTTACTGCAGATCAAAATGCGAAGATTGTCCCATTACTTACAAAATTCTATACCTCTTCCGACAGTTTAATGGCTACAATGCCACAGGATGGAGATCGTAGAGAGGCATTTATGGCCATGATGCCAAAACGTACTGCATTGGCAACACCTGTAGAGCAAGTTATTGTTGGTCTGTTAAGTGTAGATCAAAAAAAGACGTATGAAACTATGCTTACAGCAATGAAAGAACGCAATCCTAACGCTACTGCTGTATTTACTGGCGGTTTTGGCGGGCGCCCACGTAACTAATACCAGTTCAAATTACTACAAACGCCTTTTGAAATTTCATGAGGTGTTTGTTTTCCATATAAACCCTAGTATTTTGATTTTTTAGAAGATGATAGGAAAGTTTATTCATTTTCATCTTGTTCTTTCTGTTTCTTTTTCTCTTCCCTTTTCAGCTGTCTTTTTTCTTTTCTTTCTTTTAACGTTTCTTTAATGGAGGAAAAAGCATCTTTTGCATCTGAAACTATACTTCCTGCTCGGGCTGCACCTCTTCTTAATTTTTCTTCCTTTTCACGGCTAACGCCTACGCTTTCTTTTAAACCAGTAAAAAGAGACTGCCATAAAAAGTTAAAGAAAGATGCATAAGAAGGTCTTTTGTAAAAAATTCTTCCGGTAATGAATTCACCTTTTTTAGATGGATTTTGGGTGTTGATGATAAATTTATTTGCAAGTGTTGATACAAATCCTTGGTTTTTCAAATTTCCGTCGTCATCTCTTTTAAGCACATTTACATTTAGATTATCGTAATAAAATTGGGTAATACCAGTGGCAATATTTTGATTGGCTTTAGCAGAGAAGGCTAATTTTGTAATATTAATAGATTCTATTTCTGCCATGCCAAGTGGTTTCACAATACCATTCAAAATTCTACCGTCAAAAGCACTGATTACACCACTATATTCAAAAGCCCCAATTTTGCTGTTCATGAAAAACTTGAGGGTTAAATCTAAGGGTGCTTTCCCAAAAACCATCGTTTTCACTTTGGCGGTCATCACTGCATTTTTCCTTAAAGAAGAACTGTCATTAGTTACATTAGATATCGTTCCACCAACATTTTTAAAATCTATACGACCTGTTTTTTTACTTTTAGCATCATATTCCGAATAGCTGATGGCTACATCTTTTAATGCCAATTCATCAATTCGCATATCGAGAGCAAGTTTTAACAGCTGTTGATGCGGGAATTTTCCGGTTTTATCTGTCCGGCGTTTTGGGTAAGCATTGTTGTTATATACATCAACTCGGGCTTCATTTATGGAAAGCTTTTTCGCAAAAAGCTTCTGCTGTTTTAAGAACAGGTCAAAATCAATATCTTGTATCGTAATGTTTTTAAAATCCAGATCGAAACGGTCTTTTGCATAATTCACTTTTTTGTAAAAATCTACCTTGCCCATTCTGGGTTCTAACTTTACATCTTTTAGCAAGAGCTGATTTTTGAGTGTGGAGAAATTGAGGTTACTCATTTTAACATAGTATAGGCTATCAGGTGTGGCAATCTGATAATCATCTATATTAATCTGCACATTTTTGGTATAATAAACCCTGCTTTTGTCAGTAGAAGAAAGGGAATCAATTAATAAATCGTTGATATCGATATTCAGATTTTTAAGTGAAGTTTTCTTTTCCACTTTATTACTTCTATTGATGAAAGTGAAATTAACATCTTTCAATTTAATCTGCTCAATACTCAACTCTTTGAAGATATTCTTTATTAATTGGTAAGGTGTTTTCTTTTCTTTCACCACCTTTACGGTGTCATTATAAGCTTGCCGGTCATTAATAATTTTAAGCTGAGGGTGGTCAATAATAATGGCCGCGATGTTGAGTTTTTTGGTGCTCACGGCATCCTTTGCATTGGCATTTCTGATCACCAACTCATCTACATTTAATTCATATAAATTATCAGGAGCTTCTTTTGCAACTTTTAATTTCTCGTAAACTTCCATTACTGGAATCAGTTTAAAATCAACCAGTTTAAGATTCCCATTTAATGGATTCACATCGATGTTTTTGTATTCTATTTTATACAAACTATCGGTGGAATTGATCACGGCTTTTTTCAGTTGCTCCTCCAATAAAGGTTTCCAATTCTTTTGTAAGTACTTGCCAACGATAAAAATGCCCGTAGCAACAACAAGTACAATTCCTAAACACCAAATGAGAAACTTTTTCATAGCATAATTATTACTTCAGCTGTCTATTATTGTGCCTGATTTTCCCAACTAATTTACTCAAAAAACAGCTCATAATTTGTGACGGTTAAAAATCTTTTTAGGATCATATTTTAATCTTAAACAAACTATAATTAAAGTTATGCCCGTAAAACTATCTGTAAAATTTAAAATGAAGTCCCTGCTTAAAATAATAATCATAGGTTGTTGGGTTGGAAAAATCAAATAAAAAATATTGAAGACATTAATTAAATTGATATCATTGCCTTGAATCAATCATCAGACTAATGACCTATTGTTTAGGAATAAAAGTAAAAGAAGGATTAATTGCCTTGGCAGATACACGCATTTCATCAGGGACTAGTGTAACTACAAAAAAGAAGGTTCATGTAGAATGCAGCGGGAACGGCAGTTTATTCATCATGACCAGCGGATTGAGATCGGTACGTGATAAGGCTGTGATCTATTTTCAGGAGTTGATGGAGAGCGGGATTGAGTTTGATAAAATGTTTAAAGCAGTGAATGCTTTAGGCGTACAGATTAGACGTGTAGAACAGGAGGACAATGAAGCTTTGGCGAAATCTGGCTATAAATTTAACTTGAATGCCATTGTTGGTGGTCAATTAAAAGGAGATAACGAACATAAGCTTTTTCAAATTTATCCAGAAGGGAATTGGGTAGAACTGGACATGAGCTGTCCTTATGTGATTATAGGAAATTCTGGGCAGGGTAAAGCTTTATTGAGCAGAGTTTTAAAGGAGGATACTACCTTGAAACAGGCTTTAAAGGCGGGCTATCTTTCTTTTGATTCAACTCGGGTAAGTTCAAACGATGTGGAATTCCCTATAGATGTAGTGTGGTATGAAAAAGACAGCTACAACATGGTAGAAAAAAGATATGAGTACTTAGATATGGCTCCTGTTTCCATTGCTTGGGCACAAAAACTTCAGGATGCCTTAGATGAAATACCGGAAGAATGGATGGACGATATTCTATAAAAAAAAGAAACCCGAATGTTCGGGTTTCTTTTTTTATGTTAAAACATGATTTCTGCTTTAAACCTTGGACATTCAGCTTTTATGCTAAATTCAATTACCCTTGGTAAAGTGCTTCAATTGAACAATTTCTTGATCAGTTAAGTATCTCCAACGCCCACGGGTTAAATCTTTTTTAGTAAGGTTTGCATAAATGACACGGTCCAATTTCACCACCTCATAACCTAAACTTTCAAAAATCCTTCTCACAATACGGTTTTTTCCACTATGAATCTGAACGCCGACTTCATTTTTGGCACCACCTGTTACATATCTTAAATCATCAGGCTTGATAAAACCATCTTCTAACTCTAAACCGAAAGCAATTTTATTAAAATCTCCTTGGGTAAGGTTACGTTCCAGCTCTACGTTATAAATTTTGCTGATGCTATTTTTAGGGTGTGAAAGCTTATCTGCTAAATCACCATCATTGGTTAAAAGTAATAAACCGGTAGTGTTACGGTCTAACCTTCCAACTGGGTAAATGCGTTCTCTACTTGCTTTTTCTACCAGCTCCATAACAGTTTTTCTTTCCTGTGGATCATCAGTCGTGGTAATGTAGTCTTTAGGTTTGTTCAAAAGAACGTAAACCATTTTTTCTCTTTTTAAGAGTTCGCCATTGTATCTTACATCATCTTTAGATGGATTTACTTTGGTTCCTAGCTCAGTAACGGCTTCTCCATTTACAGTTACCACACCAGCCTCAATCAGCTCATCGGCTTTTCTTCTGGAACAGATACCTGAATTAGAAATGAAACGGTTTAACCTGATGGTATCGCCTTCTTTTTTAAATGCTCTAGGGGCATTGGCTTTAGTTCTCAATTGAACCTGCTCATCATTAAATTCTCCAGCGTTTGGAGCATCTGATCTTTTTCTGAAAGTTTTTCCGTCAGACTTCGG
>JBDSHZ010000116.1:0-23663 GCA_039918235.1 Pelobium sp. | reverse complement strand
CCGGTGTCTCCTAAACCTCTTTTATTTTTTTGAGCGAAGAAATTGCTCGTTAATGATTGATTATCCAGGCTAAAATAATCCAAAGATGAATTATTGGAATTAAACCCGCCCTCATTTAAAATGTAATAACCAGATCTTACAACCGGTAATTCTACAGGATTATCATCTTTACTGCAACTAGTGATGGTTATAACTGCAACTAGTGCAATAAACAGGGTTTTCAAATTGTAATTAATTGTTCTCATGATTTTATATAATTGTTTTAATTGTTAAGCGTATGGATGTGCCCGGCATAGGGAAACTTCTAATAATGGAATAATTTTTATTAAGAAGGTTATTGATGGCTGCAGAAAAGATCAATGGTTTTGAATAAAATTTTGTGTTATAACTTCCAGAAACGTCACTAACAGAAAATCCTTTTACAAAATAAGCAGGCTTATTGTCTCCTAAATAATATCTTCCTGAAGAAAATATATGGTTGTAAAATACACCCCATCTTTCTTTTTGGTAACCTGCGTTAACAGCAATGGTATGTTGTGGCGTGTATGGAATTTGATTGTTATATACGGAAGAAGAAGGGTCCGTTTTGTCTAAAGCCAATTGATAAGTATAATTAATACTCATTTGTAATTCTGACTTCTGATCAATTTTATAATTGGATTTTCCTGTCACATCAGCACCGTAAATATTAACCTTCCCTATATTATACATTGTCCAGATGAATAGATCTTTGTTGGGCAAGGCGATGATCTTATCGCTGATCTGATTGAAGTAAAAGTCTGAACTTATAGAAAACCAATTGAATTTACCATCTGTATATTTATTGTAAACTACACCGGCATTGTACTGCTTTGCCTTCTCTGGATTTAATTTCCTATTCCCAAAATTGGTGAAGTATAAATCATTAAAAGTTGGATATCTAAAAATATCTTTATAAAAACCTCTTAAGCTTAAATTGGCGGTAGCTTGATAAGCTAGAGAAAAAGTGGGTGTAAAAATCATCCGCTCTGGCGAGCTTTTATCTGTTTTCACCTTTTCTTTAATATAAGTGTTCAAGACATTGCCTTCAAATGTCCATTTTTTTAACATGTACTTCCCTCCCAACACCTGCAATAATGAGGTTCTTAACGGATAAGCATATTGATACAAATTGGTGTAAAGCGTAGTGAAAAATAGATCTGCGGCATAGTTAAACTTTAAATTTTTTATTGGACTATAAGTTGTGGCTACAGATTGATAATATTCTTTTTGAGTATATCTGTTATCCAATTCACCTACTTGATTTAAGTAATCAGGATCATTGTACCGAGTGTAGTTACTGGAATATTTACCGCTGATTAATAAATCCCAATTGGCCCCAAGGTTTTGGGTATATTTAATCTGGGTATAAAAATCTTTATTCCATAAAGTTTGTGAACCTGTAGGGTTATAGAAAATCACCGCACTAGGCAATCCTCTTTCAGAGTCGTAATAATTTGCTCTTAATTCTAACAAGCCTTTTTTACCTATTTCGCCCCTTAATCCACCGTCTAATTGTAAAGTATTTATGTGAGAATTTTCTCTAGTTGATAAAGTATCAGACCCATCTCCAATTATTTTAAACTTATAATCTCCTTTAGCTTTTTGCAGCGATGAATTGACATTGAAAGACCATTTGTCAGTAATTTTCTGATGGTATTGAATCAAAGGATTGACCAAACCAAAAGAACCTCCGGTATATCCTAAAATTAATTTATTGGTTCTTCCTGCATCAAAAACAGGAGCTTTGGTTTTAATGACTATTAAACTTGCAGTAGAAAATGAACGGGCGTTACTTAAAAGATCATCTGGTTGTGCCTGATAAAGAGAAATAGATTCCACATTATCCAACATTAACTTCCCCAAATCTATCTGCCCAGTTTGCGTGTCGCTCAAACTCATTCCATCATACTGTACCCCTGTATGGTTGGCGCCTAAACTCCTTACAGAAACTGTTTTTAAACCCCCAATCCCACCATAATCTTTAATATTTACTCCGGAAAAATTCCTTAATGCATCAGCAACATTATAAGAGGCTGTTTTTAAAAATGAGGTTGCAATGGCTTGTTGTGTACTTCTTAAACTGGTTTGTGCAACATTGGCTTTTACATTTACCTCTTTTATCCGCTGTACTGAATCTATTTTTTGCCCATAAGATTTTCCAACTAGTAAAATCAGTATTGAAAGAAAAATAAAACGGCAATACTTTGCGTACATAAAAACAAATAAAGCCAACGGAAAAATAGTTGAAATGGAAATACTATAAGAAAAGTACCTACACTCAAAAGCTTCAATCCCCGAAAGCTATGAATCAATTTGTTTTGGCAGGTCTTCTGACTTACTCCCTGTTTTTTCGGTCTTCCCATCCACCATTTAGCGGAAAGTGACCATTAGATTGAAAAACAGTTATAGAGCTTACAGCTGCGGGACAGTTCAGGATTTACACCTTATTCCCTTTTAATTCCGACCTCGATCGGAAACCATAACGCCGCAAAAGTAGAATATTAAAGCTAATTATTTTAATAATAATTTAAAACCTGAGAATTAGCCACATTAAATTTAAATTTGAGAGTTTTAATTCCATAGAATTCTCTGGAGAAGAAAGACTTAACGCAAACCTAGCAATTGCTAAAAATCAAAACTCAATGAAAAGAATTCCAATACTATCATCAATTTTCATCTTGATCTACATGAATGCATCGGCTCAACATCATCCTATCAAAGAAATTTTAAATCAAAATCCAGCTTTGTTTAAAACTGTTTTGGAAGCGCCCAATCAAAAAGAAGTTCAGATTATTTATACACAGATCAATAGGGATAAAAACAATAAAGCTCATTTTAAAACTTTCAGTTATAATTTAAATGAGGAGCATTATTTTTACCCGGCAAGTACGGTAAAGCTGCCCGCCTCTATTTTTGCATTAGAGAAATTAAATGAATTAGCTATTAAATGGCTGGATAAAAGCACCGTGATGAAAACCGGTGCTGATTTTGGCCAGCAAACCAAAGTAGAAAAAGACACCTCTTCTATAAGCGGTGAGCCTTCTATTGAGAACTACATCAAAAAAATACTTTTGGTGAGCGACAATGATGCTTTTAATAGAATTTATGAATTTGTTGACAGGGCCACTATCAATAAGAAACTTCAAGATTACGGTTTTCAGCATTCCAAAATTACCAACCGCTTGGCCATTGGAGATGGAGGAGAAAATGCAAAACATACCAATCCGATTGACTTTTACAATAAAAGTGAGCTGATTTACCACAAACCCGCCGCTTTTGACCCTAAAGAATATCCCATCAAATTAAATAACCTGACTAGAGGAAAAGCTTATTTAGACAAAAATGATAGTTTGATTAACGAGCCTTTTAACTTTTCAGGGAAAAATGTATTCCAACTAGCAGATCAGCATGAGCTGATGAAAAGACTGATATTTCCAGTTAGCTATCCAAAGAAGAAGCAATTCAATTTAACGAGTTTAGATTATGATTTTTTGTACACTTACATGAGCAAGTATCCTACAGAAAGTACACATCCATCCTACAATTCACCTGATTTCTATCCTGCTTATTGTAAGTTTTTATTTTACGGTGCAGACTCAAATGCAGTCATAAATCCCAACATCAGAATCTTTAATAAAGTAGGTGATTCTTATGGTTATACCATCGATAATATGTACTTGATAGATTACAAAAACCACGTTGAATTCATCCTGAGTGCAGTTATTCAATCAAATGATAATGAAATTTACAATGACAATAAATATGAATATCAAACAGTTTGTTTTCCATTTATGAAGAATTTAGGAGAGAAAATTTATGAATTGGAATTAGACAGAATCAAAAAAAATGAGCCTAACTTTAAATCATTTGAAAAATATAGATAAATCCGATTTTAAGAAAAAATATTTTTTTTGTTTTTGGTATGGTTATAGTATCAGTCTAGATAATTAGATCGTATTATAATAAAAGATGACTATGAAAACATTCACTAACTCAAAATTCAGTAAAGAAAACGAAAACTTCGGTGGCGAATTTTCAATATTAACTTCCAATCAGTACAGCAAACAAAATGAAGTTTCTTCAGATAAATCAATTGCTTATACTAGCTTTCTTTACATTCTTTCTATATTAAGTATTACCTGCTGGATCGTTTCTTTAAGAATGCTTCCTTTTGGAGATATGTTTCAATTTTTATTAGGTGCAGTAGTTTTAACTGTGAATTTAATGGTTTTCAAATGGACGAAGCTTTAATTGAGCCTAGCTATTAATTCAATAATTATAAGTTAAGCCTCTATGTTTAAAACCATATTTTCATATAATGAATTGATGGTTTGTAAAGCATCTGTAGAAAAACCTGGATGAACTTTGGAAGTTTGTAAAACAGTACTTCTAGTGGCTGTTAACCATCTAAATCTGGAAGGTATATCTAAATCTGCAATGGGAGAACCACATTTTTCTCCTTTACATATCGCATCAAAAATATGAAGATGTATTTTCAATTCTTCCAAATCAACAGACTTTCCGAAAACCTTTAACCTATCTAAATTTACATCGAATTTCAGTTGTAAAAATTTTTCCTTTGCACAGTAAAGTACCACGCCTACATTTAAAAATTCTTCACGTTCTACCCTTGGCACCACGCGAATAACTGCGTATTCATATAAGTGCATTTCTTGCATCATCTGCTGATTTAATCAGGGTTTCCGAATGTTTAATTCTACTGTTCAAATATTTAATATAAGCATCTCGATAGCTTTGAGGATTAGGAAAATCATCTCCTATTAGCCATTCATTAGGGATAAGGTTCACAATTTCTGAAATAAAATCAGGGGTTAATTTTTGATTCAGTTCATGATCTACTTCTTTTAATTTCGATGCTTGCTTCAACAATACATGATCTGTCACCAAAACAAAAGGTTGCACAGCTTTTTGCTCCCAATTATCCCACGAATGATGGAAATATAAAGATGCACCATGATCTATCAGCCAAAGCTCTTTATGCCAAAGCAACATATTCGTATTTCTGGCTGTACGATCCAAATTGGTCAAAATAATATCTAACCATACAATTTTAGAAGCCATTTCATGCTCAATTTCAACTGCAGCAGGATCGTAAGTAATGGAACCGGAAAGATAATGTAAGGCTAAATTTAAACCTGTGCTAAACTTTAGGAGGTCCTGAATTTCTTCATCAGCTTCTGTTCTTCCGAAAGCTTCATCTAAATCAGCAAAAACCAATTCAGGAATATTTAAACCTAGCTTTCTGGCTATTTCCCCACCAATCAGTTCAGCAATTAAGGCTTTTGATCCTTGCCCTGCTCCCTTAAATTTAAGGACATACATAAAACCGTCATCTGCACCAGCAATAGCCGGCATAGAACCTCCCTCCCGCAAAGGGGTGACATATTGTATAACATTTACCCTACGTAAAACCAGTTTTTTATCCATAATTCCATTTCAGCTTTGAAGGTACAAAAAGACAAGAAGAATCAATTCAACAAATCTAATTCTAAAGTATTTTTTGTCCTTGGGTAAATAATGTTTTAATTTGATGATGAGGCAAAATTACGACAACCTTTATCAAGAATTTCACAGAGTACTATTAAAACTAAATTTTACAGTACAAAAAGCGGAAGCTTGCGCAACCCTATTTGCAAATAACAGCTTAGACGGGGTGTACTCTCATGGGCTTAACCGCTTTCCGGTATTTGTAGATTATGTAAATAAAGGCTATGTAAATAAAGATGCTGAGCCATCATTAACAAACAGTTTTGGTTCTTTAGAGCAATGGGATGGCAATTTGGGCCCGGGAATGTTGAATGCTCAGTTTTGTATGGATAGGGCAATTGTATTAGCAAAAGAAAAGGGTATGGCCTGTATTGCCTTAAAAAACACCAATCATTGGATGCGGGCAGGCGCTTATGGCTGGCAGGCTGCAAATGCCGGATGCATCAGTATCAACTTCACCAATACCATTGGAATTATGCCACCTTGGGGTGGTAAAAACCCTGTATTAGGAAACAATCCATTAGTCATTGCTATTCCTTACCAAAACGGTCCAATAGTATTGGATATGGCCATGTCTCAATATTCTTATGGTAAATTAGAGGAGTATGAACTTAAGAATCAAGAACTCCCCTACTTCGGAGGTTTTGATGGAGATGGAGAACTCACCAAAGATGCTAAAACAATTAGGGAGTTAAAAAGCACCTTACCTATCGGGATGTGGAAAGGATCTGGATTAGCCATCATGTTAGATTTATTGGCCAGTATATTAAGCGATGGTAAAAGTACAGCTGCCATTACTAAAACCGGAGAGGAAAAAAGTATTTCACAGGTTTTTATTTGTTTTGATGAAAAGCTTTTTCCAAACAGTAAGTCTATTATTGATGAAGTGATTGCTTATACAAAAGGAGGAGCTAATGAAGATGTAAGATACCCTGGAGAACGTACTTTAAAAACTAGGGAAGAGAATTTAAAATTGGGAATTCCAGTAGATGAAAAAATGTGGGAGAAATTATTGAGTATGTAAAAGCAAGCTCCTTTTAATTTATTTTTTGTGGCATCATCTTTAACTACAATTATAAAAATTCATTAACAACTATTTAAAGTGTCAAAAAACAAGCGTGTTAATCTTACAGTAAAAGAAACTGGATTGATTTTAAAAAAAGCATTTCTTAATTTCAAAAACAATGACCCATTAAGAATAGCCGCTGCTACTGCTTTTTTCGGCACATTTGCTATTCCGGCAATATTGGTAGTTATTCTTCAAATTTTTGGAGTTTTTCTCAATAGAAAAAACTTTGGTTTAAGTATCACCAATAAATTAGAGCATATCATAGGCCCTGGCCCAGCTTCAGAAATCAGACATATTTTAGTTAACCTTTTAGGAATAGGAGAAAACTGGTTTTTTACATCTCTGATGTTTTTGTTCCTGATTTTTGTGTCAACTACGCTTTTTGTAATCATCAGAAATTCAATTAATCAGCTTTGGTGTATTGTGGTAAATGATAATACGGGTTTCTATTTCAACTTAAAGCAACGGTTTAAATCTTTGGCGATCATCACTTTAGGAGGTTTTTTATTATTGATTGCTTTTGCTTTTGAAGGTGCAAGACTATTTTTAGAGACTACAATTGAAAATACCATTCCAGTTTTAAATGGTTTCGTCAATGAGCTGGTATTTTTTATCACTACCACCCTTTGGTTCTGTATTGCATTTAAGTTTATAGCCAATGGCAGGCCTTTATGGAAACCGGTCATCATCAGTTCTGTATTTACAGGGATTTTATTAACGATTGGGAAGCTCGTCATGAGGAAATTATTGTTGAGTTCCAACATTAATGAAATTTATGGTACTTCAGGAGCTATTTTACTGGTGATGTTATTTATCTTTTACTCTTCTTTTATATTCTATTACGGCGCATCTTTGGTAAATGCCATTAGTGAAGAACAAAATACCCCTATTACTTCATCAGGTTATGCACATAAAATTAGAACACAAGAGGTGAAAGACTAAATCAGGTTTACTTTCCGATGCAGAACTTAGAAAAAATATTATCTAGCAAATCATCTGTAGTTACTGTCCCTACAATTTCACCGAGGTAATACAAAGCCTGTTTAATATCTAAAGCCAAAAAATCTGAAGTGACAGGATTATCTATTCCATCTAAAACGCGACTTAGCGCTTCATCTGTTTTTTTCAGGGCTTCTAAATGACGGATATTACTGATGATCACTTCATCGCTGTTTAAACTGTTTAGGTTTACAGCATCCAATAAAGCATCCTCTAATAGGTTTAAATGTAATTTTTCCTTTGCTGATATTTCTAAAATATTTTCTGATGGATCAGTTAGTGGATGAATGTCTGATTTATTGGAAACCACTAACAAAGTGCTGTTATTTTCTTGGATAACGATTCTTAAATCGTTTAACAGTAGCTCCAGTTCGTCTGGTTTAGTTTCTGAAGGATCAAACAGGTACATCACAATTGCCGAACTTTTGATTTTTTCAAAAGTTCGGGCAACTCCTTTGGCTTCAATAATATCTTGGGTATCACGGATTCCTGCGGTATCAATAAAACGGAAATTAATTCCTTTGATATTCATTTCATCCTCTACCGTATCTCTGGTAGTACCGGCAATTTCAGAAACGATGGCTCTTTCCTCATTCAGTAAAGCATTTAACAAAGTAGATTTACCCACATTTGGCTTTCCAGCGATTACTACCGGAACACCATTTTTAATCACATTACCTAAACTGAAAGATTGGATTAAACGATGAGTGATTCGATGGATGTTCAAAATCAATCTTTTCAAATCGTCTCTATTTGCAAATTCCACATCTTCTTCAGAGAAATCCAGTTCCAACTCAATCATGGAGGCAAAATGGATCAATTGCTCTCTCAACACTTTCAGCTCGTTGGAGAAACCGCCACGCATCTGTTGTAATGCCAGCTGATGAGATGCTTTTGAATTAGAAGAAATTAAATCGGCAACTGCTTCTGCCTGAGAAAGATCTAAGCCTCCATTTAAAAAAGCCCTTAAAGTAAATTCGCCATGTTTAGCCAGCCTTGCACCTTGCTTAATAAAAAGTTTGATTATCGCATCTATGATATATTTAGAACCGTGACAGCTCACCTCTACTACGTTTTCCTTAGTATAAGATTTTGGAGCTACAAAAAGGGAAACCAGTACTTCGTCAATGATTTGTGCACCGTCTCTAATGGTTCCAAAATGTACAGTATGTGATTCCTGAGCTTCTAAATCCTTACCCTTAAATACAGAATTAATAATAGATATGGCATCAGGACCAGAAAGTCTGATGACTCCAATAGCCCCAATTCCATTAGGCGTAGCCAGCGCTACAATGGTTTCTTCTTTATGCTGATTCATGAATTGCAAAGGTAATTATTTAGGCGATTTATTAGGTTGTTGGTTATCAGTTATCAGTTGTTGGTTGTCGGTTATCAGTTGTTAGTTGTCGGTTATCAGTTGTTGGTTGTCGGTTATCAGTTGTTGGTTGTCGGTTATCAGTTGTTAGTTGTCGGTTATCAGTTGTTGGTTGTCCGTTATCAGTTGTTAGTTGTCGGTTATCAGTTGTTGGTTGTCGGTTATTGGTTGTCGGTTATCAGTTGTTAGTTGTCGGTTGTCAGTTGTTAGTTGTCGGTTATCAGTTGTTGGTTACCGATTAACTAATCTCAATACACTATACCCTAGCTTTTCTAATCATTTCCCCGAAATCTTGTTTTTCAATCATGGCGTTAATGGTCATGCTGAGTCGTTTCACCCTAGTAGCATCAGTTTTGGCTTCATTAATCCACCTTATAAAATAATTTTGATGTGATTTTGGTTGTTTTAAGAATTGGTCTAAAGTACCTACTGCATCTTCAAAGCAAGCCGCTAAATCTTCTGGTATTTCATATTTAAAGTCCTTATCTTCTGTTAAAATTAGCTTAACCATCGTTTCTTTTCGTTTACCGATTTTTTTAAGCAAATCTTTTTTTAAGGCAAGGATAAAGTTCCCTTCGCCCATGGGAATCAATGCGAGTCCGAAAATTGCCACCTCGTCTATTTTTCCTTTTACCCTAAAGCTCACCTTACAATCCGCTTTAATTTCATGGGCAATAGCTTGAGGAATCTCGACATAAGTCCAGCCCGTTTTCTCCCCCATTTTTTCAAACTGATGAATGACAGCTACATGATGAATCATGATTTAAAGATAGGGAATTGCAATAATAGATACAGCTTTAGGAATACGGTACATGGACGATAGACCATGGGCAATCCTTCTAAAAAGTATAGTTCATCCCCATTCCCTGATAATTGAATCCTACTACTGGTGCAACAGAAAGGTTTTCATATTTCTTCTTATGAAGCTCTGGAATTAATACCCCACAAGCAAAACCCACTCCGTATCCCAATAAATTATCTGTTAAGAAGTGTTTTCCAGCCCTTAAACGCTGATAGCCTACCACCGCGGGAACAATTGAGGCAGCTGTCCAGATGTATGGCTTTAATTTAGAATCGGGATGGAAATCACTAAAAACTTTCGCGGCGAAAAAAGTTGCTGCTGCTGTTGCGGTTACATGACCTGCAAAGAAAGAACGTTGCGCATCTTTATCCTGTCTATCGGCCAAAGGCAATGAAGTGTTGTAAACCAATGGCCTACTTCTTTTCACCAAACCAGCTGCTAAAGTAAAGGATGCTGCCGCTGCAGACATGGTCTCTATAAACATTACGGAAACCTGACCATAATGGTGACGCTGGTTTTTATCAATTAAACCTACAAGAGGCGCTACTGCGAAAGAAGCGTAGAAAGGAATATAACTGTCTTTATCTGCTTTATCTCTAAAATCTCCGGCCGTAAATCTATCCAGAAAAAAAACATCATCCTTTGATTTGGCAGCAACTTCTGCAGGAGTGAGTTCTTTCTTATTTTTGATGAGCGTTAATCCCAAGTAGCTTAAACCTACACCACCTATTACTAAAGGTGCGTCCTTTTTAAAACTGGTTTCGTAAGGGGAATCGTTTTGTGCAAATAAAGTTTGAGCGACCATTAAAGAGGTCAATAATAAGAGGAAAGTATATTTTTTAAACATAATTTTATTTTTTTTAGCTGTTAAACTTAATTTTAACACCTATTCCAATAGTTAGACAATTCTTTTGCCAGACTTCTTTTGTTAACTATTAGACTTCACAAATTATGACAACTTCTTTCCTACTCAAAAACTAATCAAGGAAGTCCTTAACTCAAATTACGGTCTTTAAACCAAACGTCATCTGGTTTAGCTTCAAAGGCATTTAATAGTGCAATCATTTTTTGAGGATCACACTCATTGATGACTAAATCACGGTTGATGGGTTTTAAAAACCGTTGTTCAACCATCACATCCATTTGTTTGAACAGAAAGTCATAAAAACTAGCTACGTTTAAAACACCTATAGGTTTTTGGTGCAAACCTAATTGTAGCCAAGTGAGTACTTCAAAAAATTCTTCTAGGGTGCCAAATCCACCGGGAAGAATGAGAAAAGCATCTGAAATATCAGCCATTTTTTGCTTCCGCTGATGCATATTTTCTGTAATGATCATTTCTGTAAGTCCTTTATGACCTACTTCTTTATCCATCAAAAACTGAGGAATTACCCCAATAGCTTCTCCCCCTTTTTCCAAAACTGCATCGGCAATTAAACCCATCACGCCCACACTTCCTCCTCCAAAAACTAGTTTAATGTTATTTCCCACCATCTGATGAGCTAGATTTTCAACAGCTTTTTTAAGATTAGGGTCGCCGTTAAAATTGGAACCACAATAAACACAAAGGGATTTGATCATTATTTGAATCTTATTTTAAAACTATTTAGATAAACGTGTGCTGTTGTAAAGGTTATGCCAATCCTGTCTGTCAAGTTCAATGTCAAAAGCAGCAACAATATTCCTTATTCTACCTTCGTTTCTAGTTCCTATTAATGGCAATGCACCAAGCTTCAACAACCAAGCTATCGCAACAGATTCAATGCTTGTATTATATTTTGTAGCTAACACATCTAATTTTTCGCGAATCACAACTTCGGAGATATCCATTCCCATCGCTATTCTACCTTCGGCTAAAGGTGCCAATGCAAAAGGACGCATGTATTTTTGCTTCATGTAATCAATCTGTCCATTTTCTAAAGCACTGGTATTTAATAAATTTAACTCCACGTGATTGGTGACGATTGGTAACTTTAGATACGATGTTAATAGCTGGTGCTGAAAAACATTGAAGTTGCTTAAACCAACCGTTTTAATTTTTCCAGCTTGCTTCAACTTCAACAATTCCGCTGCAGTTTCCTCTAAATTTGCTGTTGGATCTAAGTTGTTTAATAAGAAAACGTCAACATAATCTGTCTTTAAGTTCTTCAACGATTGGTTTAAAGTTGCACTAATATGCGCTGCAGAGGAATCTAAATAGCGTGTTTTAATATGTGGTCTTGATGAGTGAGGTTCGCACAAACCACATTTAGTGAACAGCACAATATCTTCACGCTTTACAGAACTATTTTGAAGCATTTTACCAAATTCTTCCTCGCAGGTATAATTTCCATAAATATCGGCGTGATCAAAAGTATTTATTCCTAGACTGATACAAAGGTTAAAAATCTCTTCCATCGTTTTTGGAAGATCATTCTCTAAATCATTCCATCTGTAAAATCCATAAACTGCAGGAGAAACTTTTGGACCGGCATCACTTAAATAAATTGGTTTCATTTTGTATAGATTATGCTTGTAATTATCGGTGATAAATTTAGCGTTTTAATTGAAAAAATAGCTTTGTGAATTTTCAAATCATTGAATTCATAAAAAATGTTGAACAGAAAGCCACAGAACACGGATACTGGAAATCAACACCACGATGGCTACACCGATAAACATCTTTTTTACGGGCAATTTTCCAGCTAGTTTTGCGGCAATGGGCGCTGCCAACAAACCTCCACCTATCAAACCTAAAATTGTTCCTAAATGACTTACACCTAAAATGACAAAGAAAGTTAATGCACTTGCCATGGTTACAAAAAACTCTGTTAAACTTACTGACCCGATCACATATTTTGGAGTTTTACCTTTGGCGATTAATGTACTGGTTACGATTGGCCCCCAACCGCCACCGCCAAAAGAATCTAAAAATCCACCGAAACCGGCAAGCCAGCCTGCTCTTTTAATTTTCTTAGGTTTTACATCTTTTTTAAAGGCATGGGAAAGTATCCGAATTCCTAAAATAAATGTATAAATAGAAATAACAGGCTTAATGTAACCACCATAACTATCGCCAGCGTATCCTAATAATAATGCGCCTGCAATTGCGCCCAACACGCCCGGTATCAATAGCGTTTTAAATAACTTCATGTTAACGTTTCCAAACTTGTAATGGCTAAAACCCGAAGCACCACTAGAAAACATTTCTGCAGTGTGGATGCTGCCAGAAATTACCGCAGGATTTAAGCCTCCAGAAAGCAATAAAGTGGTAGAGATTACTCCATAACCCATCCCTAAAGCGCCATCAACCATTTGTGCGAAAAACCCAACGGCTAACATGAACAAAAAAGTTTTATCAACATGTTGAACAAAAAAAGCTTGAATTTCTTTAAATGAGTAATATTGGAGAATGGCAGCGCAGGTGAATAGTAAGCCCAAAATAACTAAACTTATCGTTGCTGTTTTTTTCCATTTACGATCCCAATAAACTGTGTTTTCCTGAGAAGTTGGTGTATCATATTTCATGTTCTGTTTTTAAAAACTCGACTGGGGTTTGTGATCACAGTCGAGATAAATTTTCATTTAATTGAGTTTTGCGCTAACGATTGAAGCGACATCCTTTTTGGCTCTTTCTGCCAAAAAGATAAAGCGGAAAGCGTTTAAAAGCGCCCAAATTATGAATCCAAATAAGACCTTAATTGAGTAAACCGTCAAATGTGATGGCTACATAATATAAACCGCCCAATGTGGGTCCGCCGGCGTACTGCACATATTTGGTATTGAATATATTTGTACCACCTGCTTTTACGGTAGCTTTTGCCTGAGGAACTTTGTAAGTAACTTGCGCATCAAAAGTGTTGAATGCTTTTACCTCGCCGTTAACCAATGGGCTTTCCCATAAAAAAGCATCCTGCCATTTCCAAACGATATTAAAACCTAGGTTTTTAGCAATTTCTCTGTTTCCGAACGAAAAATTTGTTGCCCAATTTGGCGTGTTGAAACCAGTAACAAACACATCTTTTTGCTTATTTTCTGATATTGCATTGTAGCTAACGCTTCCTGAAACGGTGTATTTTTGGTAGAAGTTGTAAGTTAAACCGAAAGATGAGCCGTAGTTATTGTACCTATTTTTGGCATTGGTATAAACACGATATCTGGTTTGTTGCTTATCGCGGTTTGCCCTAATCATTGCGTAAACTGCTTCATCAGAGCCAACTTTAACTTGTTGACCAAAACCAGAGGTGTAAGGAACAGAAACTTCTACCTGACCCAAGAAACCATCATATTGGTTTAAATAAGCGTCAAGATCTACTACTAATTTATTATCAAGCAACACACTTTTGTAACCTGCTTCTAAAGAATTGATACGCTCTGGACGAGTAGCAGAAAGATTGGTGCCTTCTAACAGATTTCTGTTTTTCAAAGCCGCTTGCTGTGGTGTTAAACCAGTTGCAACATCAGCATTTAGTGCAGCATTAAAGACATCACTTGAAGCCAAAGTGTAAGAATTGTCTAAATAATTTAAACCGTTGTTGATGTAAGATAAACCACCAACGCGTCTTACATTTCCGTTATTTACAAAAGATAAGGCTTCAAACAAAGCTGGAAAACGATATCCATTTTGTACAGATAATCTAAAGTTGTGACGTTCTGCAACGGTATAAACTGCAGCTATTCTTGGGTTGAATTTCGCTTGAAATTCCGGATTATAATCCAATCTTAAAGAACCAAATAGCTTTAATTTCTCTTCAAAGAAGGTTTTAGTAATTTGTGCAAAGCCTCCAAATTTTTTATAATAAACGTTTTTTCCGAAAGAGCCATCAGTTAAAGGTTGGTTTCTATCCGCAAGCGGTCTTGAAAAATCTACAAAGTTATTTCCATCCGGAATTACTTCGTAAACCCTAGCATCAGCACCTACCAATAAATCAAAATATTTTACTTTACTTGACAAATCCCATTGTGCATCTGTATGGTAAGTTCTGCTTCTTTGGTTTAACGCAGCGCCACCAGTTGAGGGCGCACCTGCAATTACAGCACCGTTATCCCAATTATTAATACCAATGATGGTTTGCTTTAACTGGTTAAACTGTGGCGTACCCGGCTCTGCCCTACCTGCATCTGCAGCGACTCTGCCAACTTTTAAAGCTTCTGCTAACGGAGTGCCTCCTGCTAAAGCATTTTGTAAAGCAGTTTTGTATTTAGCGCCCCAAACAGCATTTGTTCCTCCGCTGGTAATCTCTAAATTATCTACCAAAGGCTTAATGTTGTAAGAATCTCCAGTGTTTTCTGTAGAGATGTAAGATTTTACGAAGTAATTAGTTCCTTTTAGCTCCAATTTATGGTTTTGAACAGTTACATTATCCATTTGAATTTTGTTACCTCGCTGAAAAAGACCGTCTAATTTACCGTAACGGTAGCTGTAAGAAAGTTCCGCTTTATCATTAAAACGATAATGTAAAGCCGCATCAAATTTTAAGTTGTCAACTTTTGGATTGGTTACATCTTTTTCCCAATAACCGGTTCTACGAACCAAAATACTTTGACTACCTGTTTTACCGGGAATAGTTAATCCGCTAAGTGTAACGGCATTACTCCCATTATCATCTCCATACTTGTTCCACGCATCGTAAGCAGGGTTATCAGCGTCTGCATTTAGCTCCTGAAATTTAGGATTTGCCGTATTTAAGCTGTTTGGATTTTGATTGGTTGTTGTATTGGATAACCAGTCGGTTCCTCTTAAATAATCTACATTCAGCTTAAAAGCCAGTTTATTGTTGAAAGCTTTTGCATATCTAACCGCTGTTTCAGTAAGGTTACTTAAATCTCTGCCGGTGCCACCGCCGACATGATTTAGACCTGTTTTTTGATAAACGCTTAACCCCTGGTAGTAAAATGGACTTTTGGTTAATAAGTTGGCCATTCCGTTAATGGCATTCATTCCGTATAAAGCAGATGCTGCACCCGGTGTAATTTCTACGCTGGCAATATCCAATTCTGTTGGACCAATTGCATTCCCAAGCGGCACACCTAAAGTACCGGCTTGCATATCAACACCATCTACCAATTGCACAAATCGGAAGTTATTTGGAATATTAAACCCTCTGGTGTTGGGCACTTTAAAAGTTAAACTTGAGGTGGTCATTTGTACGCCTTTCACATTCTCCAAAGCATCATAAAAACTTGGAGCTGGAGATTCGCGGATTGCCCGGATATCCAATTTTTCAATGGCTACTGGTGATTTAAGGATGCTTTCTTCTACCCTAGATGCGGTAACTACCACTTCTTGTCCAAGTTGCGTTTGTGTGACTAAAGCGATTTTAAGACTAGAGCCTGCACCTTTAATTTCAAATTCTTGTGTTTTAAATCCTATACTGGATACCACCAAATAAAATGGAAAATTGGCTTTTGTTTTTAATTCAAATTTTCCATCGCTATTGGTTGCTGTTCCGTTAACGGTATTTTTCACAGATACACTTACTCCAGGAAGAGGAATTTGAGAATCCTGATCGATAATAGTTCCTGATAAGACGACAAAATTATTTCCTTGGGCTTTAGCACCTAAGGATATAAGGATGATAAGAAATGTGTAATAAATATTTTTCATTGTTGTTTTTTGAATGTTTCTGCTTTTTGTGATTAACTCTATTTTTAAATTTTGATAATCAACAACATCGGTACATAAACACTGCGTAAGGTTCCTGAATGACTTGATTCTTGAATTTCATATTAATAATCTACTAATCTAGTCGACAATTATACGAACATATCTTCAAAGAAAAACATAAAATCTACTGATTAAGTAGATTAATATTTAAAAAACATGTAAGCTGTTAATTAACAGCTATTTAATTTCTAAAAAAAAATCAACTAAAAAGATGCTATTTTTGACACAAACAAAATAATCTTGCTGACCAAAAGAACCAAATACGCCATTAAAGCATTGATCGCATTAGCGAGAAGCAAAGACAATAAGCCTATGCTCATTGCGGAAATTGCTTCGCAAGAAGGTTTACCAAAAAGATTTCTGGAATCTATTTTACTGGATTTAAAGCGAGCGAAAATTTTAGCGAGTAAAATGGGGTCTGGCGGAGGCTACTTTTTGTTGCAACCTTCATCAGAAATAAAAGTTTTAGAAATTATCCGGATTTTAGACGGACCGGTAGCGCTGTTGCCTTGCGTAAGCTTGAATTTTTATCAACGTTGCGAGGAATGCAAGGACGAAGTGACTTGTAGCATAAGAGAAATGATGGCAAATGTGAGAGATGCCTCTATTGATATTATGGGAAATACTAGCGTTGCTGACTTAATGGAGAAAGAGCAAGCGATGATTACCAAAAAAAATAGTCCGTAAAAGATTTACGAACTATTTCCTATTCACTAATGAATAATGACTAATTAACCTTTAAACTTATCTGCTATAGTTTGGTGCTTCTTTGGTAATGGTAATATCATGCGGATGAGATTCCCTAATTCCTGAAGCGGTGATTTTTACAAATTGTGCTTTTTGCAAAGTCTCGATATCTTTTGCGCCACAATAGCCCATACTGGCTTTTAAGCCTCCAACATATTGGTGCATTACCTCTGCTAAAGTTCCTTTATAAGCCACTCTGCCCACAATTCCTTCAGGAACCAGCTTTTTAATATCATCTTCCACATCCTGAAAGTAACGGTCTTTAGAACCTGATTCCATTGCTTCTACAGAACCCATTCCACGATAGGATTTGAATTTTCTCCCTTCGTAGATAATGGTTTCTCCAGGCGACTCATCCACTCCGGCAAATAAGGAACCCGCCATAATGGAACTTGCGCCAGCCGCAATGGCTTTGGCAATGTCTCCAGTATGTTTAATTCCACCGTCGGCAATTACCGGAACTCCTGTTCCTTCCAATCCTCTAGCTGCTTCTAAAACGGCGTACAATTGTGGGACACCAACACCTGCAATAATTCTGGTAGTACAGATAGAACCAGGTCCAATTCCTACTTTCACGCCGTCAGCACCAGCATCAGCCAGTGCTTTTGCACCTGCAGCGGTAGCTACGTTTCCAGCAATTACCTGTAGATCTGGATATTTGGCTTTTACTGCTTTTAATTGATTAATTACACCCATAGAATGTCCGTGGGCAGTATCTATTGCAATTACATCCACTCCAGCTTTCACTAAAGCAGCCACACGTTCCATGGTATCATGAGTTACACCAACGGCTGCACCCACTCTTAATCTTCCATGTTCATCCTTACAGGCCTGAGGGAAATTTTTGAATTTCTGAATATCTTTAAAAGTAATTAAGCCACTTAATTTTCCAGCTTTGTTTACCACAGGGAGCTTTTCAATCTTATGATCCTGAAGAATTAATTCAGCTTGAGTTAAAGTTGTTCCTTCCGGAGCTGTAACCAAATTTTCTTTAGTCATCACTTCAGAAATTTTCTGATTCATATTCTTTTGGAATCTTAAATCTCTATTGGTGATGATGCCTACCAACACATTATCTTCAGAGACAACTGGAATTCCTCCAATTTTATATTCTCTCATGATCTTAAAAGCTTCTCCTACCAAAGCATCTTTATGTAGGATTACTGGATCTTGGATCATGCCACTTTCTGAACGCTTAACTCTGCGCACTTCATCAGCCTGAGCTTCAATGCTCATGTTTTTATGGAGTACACCAATGCCGCCGGCTTGCGCAATGGCAATGGCCAAATTAGAATCAGTAACAGTATCCATCGCTGCGGAAGCAATTGGGACATTTACTTTAATTTTTTTTGTGAAATAACTGGAAGTATCTACTTCTCTTGGCAAAACTTCAGAATATGCGGGTACTAAAAGTACATCGTCATAGGTTAAACCTTCAGCTAAAAATTTATTGGGATCGAGTTGCATAGCAAATAAATTAGGGTACTCTATTTGCCGCACAAAGATAGATTTTTTAGGGAAATTATTTTTATAATTTTTTATGACCTATAAAAATAAAAAAATGCTTCCCCAAAATGAGAAAGCATTGATAAACAATAGACACTTTTTTATTGATGAAATTGTCCGTAATAAGTTCCACTTACCGATCCTGAGTTAACTTCATTAAGTTTTCCGTCGGCCCCGAATGAAACGGCGTACATTAGCATTGTTTTACAGTTATCTGTAAACCTTAATTCGGTAGATCCCTGCTGTGCAAAAGTGGGATTTACTAGTGTCACGCAATCCATTCCTTCAATTTTCACAATTAATTCTCCATTGGTAGTAAGCTCAAAATCTGCTTTAGTACCATCTTTAATGGTAGAGCCTGGTTTTGCATATTGAAATGTTAAACCTGTAAACTTACCAGCGGTTTTGGCATCTACTGTTGCCTTGATGTCTTGCGCTTTGTACGCAACTTCGCATTTACTACAACCTCCACTACCTGAAGAGTCATCTTTTTTGCAAGCAGATGATAAAACAACGGCTAATGCGGCTAAACTTAAAAATTTGATATTTTTCATGATGATTTTTTTAGTTGGTTAAATGTCTCCAAACTAAAATTACTCACCGTCAGTAATTCTGGGTATTTTAAAAAATTCACGCTTACTGTAAAAGCATAATTAATCTGTAATCGTAAAGTTTCAATATCACATCTTCCCGACTATAATCTTATAAAAAGAATCATAATCCCAATACTGGTTGGCTAAACGCATCAATTCTTCTGGACTGATGCTTTTTATTGTTTCTATATAACGATCATAATAGCTGTAATCTAAACCGAAGAAATAAAGATTCTTGAATTTATCGGCATGAGAAAAAGCATTCTCTAAACTACCTAAAAGGCTTCCCATCAAGTAATTTCTGATCAAACCTAATTCATCCTCACCAATTAATTCTGTCTTTAAAAGGTTCACTTCTTTCTCTATTTCTGTCAGCGTTTGCGGTGTAACGTCCACTCCTACCTCTGTAGAGATAAAGAAATAACCAGCATGTTGTAATGATGCAATTCCTGAACCTATTCCGTAAGTATAACCTTTATCTTCACGGATGTTATTCATCAATCGGCTCCCAAAATAACCACCTAATGCCGTATTTAAAATTTGTAGACCAATAAAATCTGGATGTGTTCTATTCACCAGTGGAATTCCAATTCTTATGGCAGACTGTAAGGCATCCTGTTTTTCTATATAATGAAGCTTCTGGTCTGAACTTTTAAAACTCACTTTAAATTCCGTTACCTCTTCTGTTGAACTCCAATTGCCAAATAAATCAGCTACCAGTTTTAAAACTGAATCATCAATTTTACCAGAAATTACTATAGTACAATTCGCAGGATGATAAACTTTCTGATAGTAAGCTAATAAATTCTCTCTTTTTACATTATCGTAATCTTCCAATTGGTTTGGATAACCATATAAGCTATCCCCAAATAAAGTTTCTGTAAAAAGCCTTTTGGCAACTACGGAGTTCTTTTCTAACGCAATTTTTAATTTCTGTTTCTGATTTCTCAGATATGTTTCTAACTCTTTTTGAGGAAAAATCGACCCTGTCAGCATTTCTTTAATCAATGGAAGTGTATCTCCAACATATTTATTCAAAGAGTACAAGGTTAAAGACGAATGATCATAGCTGTACTCTGGCTGAAAAAAGGCACCATAATAATCAATTTTAGAAGCAATCTGTGCTGATGAAAGCGAGTGCGTTCCTTCCGTTAACATGCTGTTGGTTACGCTGGGCATTAAAGGCTTATCCAATTGCCAACTGGTATTCTGAAAAATAAATTCTATTCTTACTAAATCCTGCTCGCCAGCATTCCCCACAAATACGGGGATTTTATTTGCCAACACATGCTTTTTTGCATGAATAAAAGTGACTTCTTCTATCTGTTTAAAATCCGGTGCAATATTTCTGTCTAACATTCTAATTGGCTAAATAATATAAAGTAGTGGCTCCTTCTCTGTTGAATAAAGTTTGCGCTTGAGCTTGTATTTCGGTTGCAGTAACCTTCAAATAATTTTCTTTATCTGTATTGACTAAATTTGCATCTCCAAAAAGCTCATAAAAAGCCAAATTCATTGCTTTATCCAATAAACTCATTTCTTCAAACTCTTTTGCCGACTCGTACTTATTTTTAACTTTAATCAGTTCATCTTCAAATACGGGAAGTGCTTTTAAATGTTCTAATTCTTTCCAGATCAGTTCATCTGCTTCTTCTACTTTTATGCCAGGCAATAGTCTTCCCTCAATCACAAACATCCCAGTATCAATACTTCCATAATTGTAAGAATTAATATCAGAAAAAACAGGGTTTTGTTGTACCAGGTTCTGGTATAAACGTGAAGATTTGCCTTGAGATAAAATATCAGAAATCAAATCAGTAGCAGGATAGCCTTCTTCCATTTTACCTGGCATTTTAAATACCTTGTAAATTGCGTTTGATGGCACATCAGCATTAATGGTTGACTTAACTTCCTCTTTTTGGATGGGCTCCTGAGGCAAATTTCGTTTATATTTCTCGCCTGCTTCAATGGGTCCGAACCACTTTTCAGCCATTTTTTTAACCTCAGCAAATTTAATTGCGCCACCCACTACCATAATGGCATTTTGTGGATTGTAATGCTTTTTAAAAAAAGCTTTTACATCTTCAATTTTAGCATTTTCAACATGTGATAGTTCTTTGCCAATAGTTGCCCATTGATAAGGATGCTTTTGATAAACTAAAGGACGCAACTTTAACCATACATCGCCATAAGGCTGATTTAAATACCTTTGCTTGAATTCTTCACAAACCACATTGCGCTGTACCTCTAAACTCTTTTCAGAAAAAGCCAAGCTCAGCATCCGATCAGATTCTAACCAAAAAGCAGTCTCTAAATTTACGGCAGGCAAAGTGATGTAATAATTGGTCATGTCGTTACTGGTGAAGGCATTATTCTCGCCACCAACACGCTGTAAAGGCTCATCATAAGCAGGTATATTTACCGATCCTCCAAACATCAGATGCTCAAAAAGGTGCGCAAAACCCGTTTGCTCAGGATTTTCGTCTCTTGCGCCTACATCATATAAAATATTAAGCACCGCCATTGGTGTGGTATCATCTTCATGCACCAAAACCCGCAAGCCGTTTTCTAAAGTAAATCTTTCAAACTTAACCATGTCATTTTCTTGAATCGCAAATTTAGTTTTCTAACTGAAAGCGTTGTCATTTAAAATCCATTATTTTTTGAAAATTGAATATAGTCCATTGAACATGGTCTATGGTCCATTGTCTATAGTCCATTGTCTTTATCAGTTTTATCTTTTGTCTTTGCTCTTGATTCTAATTAACTTGCATCTTGCCTCTTTTCAATTATCTTCACCACATGAAATCAGAAAAAGAAAAAATGCTTTCTGGGGAGCTTTATTTAGCTTCTGACCCCCAATTATTGAAAGAAAGAAGGAATGCCAAACGTTTATTGCGCCAGCTTAACATTGGAGAATACTTAGTGACCAAACCTGCAAAAGATTTCATCAAAGAATTGATTCCGAATACTGGTAAAAACTTTTACATAGAACCTCCTTTCCATTGCGATTATGGTTATAACATTCACTGCGGAGAAAATGTGTATTTCAACGTCAATTGTGTGGTTTTAGATACCATGAAAATCACAATCGGTTCAAATGTTTTATTTGGACCAGCTGTTCAGGTTTATGCCGCTTCCCATCCTTTAGATGCGGAAACCAGAAAAACTTTAGAATTTTCCAAACCTGTTTCTATTGGTAATGACTGTTGGATTGGCGGTGGTTCCATTATTGTGCCCGGCGTTTCTATTGGTAATAATTGCATTATAGGTGCGGGAAGCGTGGTGACCAAAGATATTCCTGACAATTCTATGGCGGTGGGGAATCCTGCTAAAGTCATTAAAAAGTTGAATTAGTAATTAGCTCTCATGAATAGATTAATATTAATTGGAAATGGATTTGATTTAGCACATAACTTAAAAACGAGTTACAAGGATTTTATATTATGGTATTTAATTAATTGCTTTTGTTCAACTAATAATAATAAAGGATTTGAAGATGAATTTTTCGCTATTACAAAACATAGAGATCAAATTTGCGAAGAGAAAAATATTTCTGTCAAAAGTTTAGTTGAAAAATATTTTAGAGAAAATATAATTCAATTGATAGATGATAAAATCTTATCTTATGAGGATTTAAGTTTCAATAATCCTTTTAAAGTTTCATTAAAATCTCCATTTTTTAAAAATATTCTAACTAAATGTATCAATGCAAATTGGGTAGATATTGAAAATGAATTTTATACTCAATTAAAAATTATTTTACATAAACATCAGTCTCATAGGAAAAATGAGTTAATAGACTTAAATAATTCCCTGAAATTTATTATATCTCAATTAGAAATATATCTTCAAGAAATTAAAGTTACTCACATACATCCAGATTATTCTGAAATATTTGATTCAAAAGTTGAAGACATGGACTTTGTGAAAAAAATTGGAAGTAGAGAACTTGAGTTAAAGAATTCTTTAATTCTAAACTTTAATTACACTAATACAATCGAGAATTATTTTAAATCAAATGATTATTTAATTAATCCGAAATATATTAAAGTAAATTATATTCATGGAAAAATTGGAGATAAGAAAAACCCGTTAATTTTTGGTTTTGGAGATGAATTAGATGAAGATTACAAAAAGATGGAGCTGGAAAAAACTAAAGGTTTTTTTAACTACATAAAATCATTCTGGTATTTCCAAACCTCAAACTATCATAATCTAATAAGATTCATTGAATCGGAAGATTTTCAGGTTTTTATTTTAGGTCATTCTTGCGGCTTATCAGATAGAACAATGCTTAATATGATATTTGAACATAAAAATTGCCAGTCTATTAAAATATTTTATCATCAAAAAATATCAGGAGAAAACAACCATCGTGAGCTTACGGAAGAAAT
>JBDSHZ010000115.1:0-9021 GCA_039918235.1 Pelobium sp. | reverse complement strand
CAACTGATCGCTCAAAGCTCACCGTCTCGTATTCCGACCTCCGACCTCTGTCTCCCCCCAACTTTCCAGAGTGTTCAGCCTAGCGTCACGCTGGATTAACGTAAACCTCCGTTTTCCGACCTCCGTCTTCCGTCTTCTGTCTTTCGACCTCCCAACTGTTCAGCGTAGTGTCACGCTGGATTAACGAATAGAAAAGAGTTTTTAAACTCGCTTAAAACTGATTGCTCAAAGCTCAAGCTGATCGCTCTCCCCCTCTCGTTTGAGTGTTCCGATAGGATCACTTAAATGCCTTTTGAAAACCGAGGACTGAGTCCGGTGTTTTTACAGCTATCCCCAACTGGCGCAGGTCTTAGCGCAAAGAGGCCCTGTGCAAAAGCCTGACCTGTGCCTTCACCATTCCTCAAGGTGATGTTAAATCCGTTGATCCAGCTGTTCAAGATGTTAGCATAGCGCATCTGTAAGAAAAACTAAGTCTGAAAAAAGAGAGTTTTGGCAGTATGATAGGCAACGGAAACACGGATTTAAAACAAGCCGTGGTGTCACATTTTGCGATACCAACTAATAGAAAATTTGGTAGTGCCTTTACGATTCGAATTATTGAAGCGAAATTTGGCACACCTATTTAAATGCTCGGCTCCTTAGGCAAAAGCACAAGTTTCCAATGCTTTTACCAACACTCGGAAGACTTACGCTAAGGCAGGGAGTAAATTAAAATAAACCAGCTTTTGTGATGATTTGCTCTAAAACGAAATCATTTGATGTTAATTTAAAATTGATTTATATTTAAAGTATGTTCGATAGTAACCTTGGCTTTAAACTCATTCAAATACGCAAAAACAAATATCATTTTAATGAATCTTTTTTAAGAGAAATGATTTATAGATTTTATTCACATAATAGCAAGAGTTGCATAAAATATATTGTTTCTGTGAAAGAATATCCTAATGGTTTGCTTACATTGGATTACTATCCTAAGATTAAATTAACACCTAAAATCAATTCAAGAGACAGTATTCAAGATTTAAGGTACAGAATGCTTACTAAGCAAAATTCATTTGGCTTTATTGGTGGTACGATATTGGATATTATGGTAGATATTAGACAACAATTTAAAAGGGACACTTGGGGCTTTGTTGCGGCTAATCTTATAAGAGAGATAAGCAATGAAAATAACAAACGTTATAAAACATATAAAGAGATATTAAGAAGATCATTTAAAGAGCGCTACATCGTTTTTGGCAATAGAAAAAATAGCGTTATCTTTGTAATACCTGTTGAAAGAGAAAAAGAACATTTTAATATTGTAGCAGATTATGAAAAAATTTTCGCAGAAACCAACTAGTAGTGAAGTTAAAACTGATGGTAGAGAAAAATCTTCTACTGTTCATCATAAAAATGGATCTACTTGGGTGAGAAGACAGGCGTCTTCCGGTAGATTTGCGGGTATGGCGAAAGATTTAGAAAGAGTAGCGCCGCTTCATATTGCCGGGTATAAATCTCGGGGCTAGTACGATCGCCTTGGCATCCCCCGTTTGGCGCAAGTATGTAGGGTTGGAAAAGAGCTGTGGCTACTTGTGCCATTTCAGTTGTTCTCATTTTAAGAATAGCTTCTTCCCCCGTAATCCATTTATCTTCTTTTATATTATTTTTTTCTTTGTTACGGTCAACTACTTTTTCTATGAGTGAGTAAAAGGCATTATCTTCAAAGCATATTACTTCCATAAGTACTTGCTTATGAAATACATATCTTATAATTAAATTTAGTTATCCCAACTGGCGCAGGTCTTAGCGCAAAGAGGCCCTGTGCAAAAGCCTGACCTGTGCCTTCACCATTCCTCAAGGTGACGGTAAATCCGTTGATCCAGCTGTTCAAGATGTTAGCATAGCGCAGCTGGACCTGATTGATATAAAAGGATTTATAATCCGCTTCATTACTTCAACTAGCGCAAAATCTAGCAAGCAGGAAGTGCTAACCTATGAATGGTACCTTTACTAAACTTAGCTAAAATTCCTCATCCCTTTTCAATTCATCGTTAACACTTAACCATCCGAACCCATTCTAATGCCAAGCTGCTGCCTAACCAGCAAAACACACGAGATTCATTAACAAATAGTTGGTTTTAAGTTCACATCACAAAGCTATCATTGTGCTTTAATCTAAACCCACACATAAAATGAATACAAAAATTACCAACGCTGTTGCCATTGCGATGTCCCTAGTTTTTGTCTCTTGCAGCAAGGATGACAAGGGCGGCAAAAAGTACACACTTCCAACCATTCCAAAAACAGGAGTGGCATTACCATACACTGTTTTGGGGTCTGGCAACGGGGTCGAGATCCGCAATGGCGGTTTCGGTTCGGCTGCATTTGCCCACCCTTACAATGAAGGTGAGTTTTATGCCATGACAGACAGAGGTCCGAACGCTGACGCAACAGGTGGCAAATATTTTCCAATCCCGAATTATACCCCGCGTATCGGGCATTTCAGATTGACAGAACAGGGTACCGTTGAAAAGCTCGGTGAGCTCCTGTTGAAAGACCCTTCGGGCAATCCGATAAGTGGCCGCCCAAATCCCGCAGGCTTGGGCTCAACCGGAGAAATACCCTACGATCTGTCTAACAATGTTTTGCCATATGATGATTACGGTTTGGATCCAGAAGGACTGGTGGCCATGAAGGATGGTTCGTTCTGGGTATCTGATGAATATGGGCCGCATGTTGTCCATTATGATGCAAATGGCAAACAGCTAGAAAGGATAAGCCCTGTTGGCATCAACACTGGACCCCGAAAATTGCCGGCTGTGTTTGCTAAAAGATGGGCAAACAGAGGCATGGAAGGTTTAGCCATTACTCCTGATGAAAAAACGCTTGTAGGCATCATGCAGTCACGTTTATACAACCCATCTAACGCCGGGGCGATCAATCAAACCCTTACCCGTATCGTAACTTTTGATATGGCCACGGGCGCAACTAAACAGTACCTCTATAAGCAAGAAATAAACAATAATTCCAACTCGGAAATTACGGCACTGAGTAGCACCCAATTTTTGGTTATTGAGCGTGACGGTAACTTTAGCGGCGACGGTCCGGTAATGAAACATGTTTACAAAATAGACCTGAGCAATGCCACAGAGGTGTCTGGTGCCGATTTAAACGCTGTTAACGGATATTTGGTTAACGGAAAAGCATTAGAAGCAAATACCTGGGCAGAACTAGATGCCGCCAACATTAAACCGGTAACCAAAACACTTGCTGTAGATGTATTTACTGCTTTAGGTGATTATCCGCATGATAAAATGGAAGGCATCTGGCTGATCGATAAAACAACAATTGGCATCATCAATGATGACGATTTCAGCATCTGGTCAGACCCAACCAACAAAATAAAGGGGAAAACCCTCTCTCCAACAACAGGTACAAAACGTGATGCGAATACGCTTTATATTTTAAAGATACAGTAGTATTTTGTGGAATTTAAATAAGCAGTTCTGATCAAGGGCTGTTTATTTTTTTTTATGGATATTACCGTGTTTGCGTGTATACCTTGTTAATATTAACTTCTCCTCCAGATGCCTATCCCCCACTGTCCGTTTGTTCATCGTAGCGTCACTACGGATTAACGAAGACCTCCATTTCTGACGTCCGACCTCCTTCTTCCATCCCTCTGTCCTCCATCTTCCGTCTTCTGTTTTCTGTTTTCCGTCCCCCCCACTGTCCGTTTATTCAGCACAGCGTCACTAAGGATCCAATTGCAGTCATTCATTTACCTTTTCAATTCCGCAGGGCATACCTTGATAAAGAATAGGCTCTACCCCATCAATTCATCTCATTTTCTTAAAACCGCAGTACTATTTGTGAGTTGACCTTTATTGACCACAAAATTCTGGTTTGCCTGTAAATGGTTTGAAGTATCGACTTTAAAAGTGACATAAGTAAACCATTCTCCTAAGTTCATTCCTGTTTTTAAGGCTTCGCCATTTACATCAGTTTTTAGCTGGTAGATACTCCCCTTACTATTTTTAGCTTCAGCCAACACCTTGCTCCTGAATAGGTAAATTTCTGCATCATTCACCGGAAAACCAAGACTATCTGTCACCTTAAAGATTGCTCCTGTTGCATCTTTTGTAGCTATAGTAGCCTTAAGCGTTTGTGGATTTTCAGATGGTTTTAAAGTTTGATAAACCGAATAAAAATTCCCTTTAATGGTATCTCTAAAAAAAATCAGGTAATCTTTATCATTCCTTAATCCTTTAAAATGATATTGTCCTACACTATCCGTACTTACACGATAGATATAGTTGACGCTATCACTTGGTGAATTGGAGATATAAATTAAGCGGTTCTTAATGGGACTGGCCTGTGCTTCTAATGTTAAATATTGATTCTCTGAAGTGAGTGTGCCATATAAATAAGATTGATCTCCAATGCTATTTTCATTTTTACTACAGCCTAAGAAAGACAATATGAGGATGATAGATAGGATTAATTTTTTCATGAATTAAATTTTAAAATTTTCGACTATTATTTACCAAACAGACCTAAAGCTTTCAATAGGTTACCAGGCTCAACACTAATGGATACATATCCTCTGGGCTGATAAACTTTCTTTTCTTCAATCACTTCATTGTTAATCACTTCGTATATCTTTTTTCCGGACAGATGTACTCCTGTAGAAAATAACAGCCCTGGCCCTATATTATATCCAACACCGCTATAAAAATTGGTCAATGGCTCTGGTATGCCTACACCCAACTGCAAAAACAATCTTCCGCACCCATCTCTTTTGGGCAATATATTGTCATCTGGTTTTAACATCCCTTTTCCAACGAAATACAAATTAAATAATGCAATTCCCCTGTAAGATTGTGAGCTGCTTTTGAAGCTAATATTACCTTGGCTATCTTGGTTCAGTTCGTTCTGTGATTGTGCATTAAATGTATAAGCTAATCCTCCACTTAAATTAAATCTCACGTATTTACCTACTTTAAATTTTACGGCATCAATCACCGTCGTATCTTTTTTGAGAATGGATTCTACCGTATATTTATACGTATTTAACGTATCCAGTGCTTCCGATTTTAATAGCTTGGTTTCAAAAATTGGGGTTTTACTTTGGCTTGGCGTCCAAGGTGCAGGTGGTGAAGTACTTGTTTCCAGCAATTTTAGGTATAAATTTCCTTTTTTCAAGGTTTCTACATCTCCATCAAATTTAAGTTCATTTACATCAAAAGGTGGTTTTTCTCCAAATGCTATTTTTGGATCTTGGATATATCTTAGAGTTGTAATTTGGTTGACAAACTTATTGAACAGCAAAATATTAGGATTTAAAACTGCAAACAAACTGCCTGCTTCGCTAAAAAACCGGTTAATTTCCTGTTCTGTTTTTCCAGTTGAGTTTAATGCCACCTTATTGGGTGCGCTTAGCTTAATGGCTTGCCCTGCTACTTTATTATGGATGGCCCAAGTAAGTTTTTCTGTTGCATCCAAATAATTTAAATCTTCATCATCACCTTCTATCACTTCATTGTCGGCCATAATGCTTCTATAATATCGCTCATTTTTTGCATTTGTATCATAGGGTATCTTTAATAAATTAAGATAGGTAAACCCAATTTTCAGCTTGGCAAAATCTTGGTCTGATACCTTCTTCAAAGAATCTCGTACGGCATTAAAGGTACTTCGACTTTTCAATAGATTTTTTTCTGCTAAAATCTCCTTAAATAACTTATAATTCCCACTGGTATCAAAGCTTATTTTTCGTTTGATCAGGGCATCTAAATAAGCTTGATAGCTTAAATCTTCAGAGAAAGTCCAGCCTGGGTTGTTAAGCAATAATAATGCGCTATTATGATCAAATGGATTGACTCTGGGTTCTCCTTTATTCAACCACAAAAGCTGCGCTAACCAGGGCTCTTTAAACATTAAAAAATGCTCCGACTTGCTGATAACGCTAGCTAAAACATGAGCTTCTGCATAACTTGAAGGAACCTTCAGTTTTTCTTCTAAACTCTTTAAAAGGTCACTAAATGTATTCAGTTCTGCAAATAAATCTCTATCTGCTAAACCTTTATAAATGGAATTATTTTCATCTTTATTAACCATACCGTAATAGGTCGCATAAAAAAGATTGGATAAAGAAGGCTTGTAGATTTTAAAGGTTGCAAAACTTTTATTTAAATTTGTAGAGGAGTCTGTATTAATATCCCATACGCTTTTTAGCGCATCGGTAATATGGGGTAAACCTTTGATAGCTATTTCAGCTTTTTTTTGTAAAGGTTGAGTGGTAAGCAACTTTTGCAAGTCTCCTCTAGCTTCACAATAATGGTTTCTAATTTCAGCTACATTCTCAAAAATCAAACCATATTGTTCTTCCTCCCCTTCTAAAGATTTGATACTGGCCTCCAATCGCCGTATAATATCTTTAATCAACTCCACTTTAGCGTCATTTAAAGTATTATCAATCAATATAGTAGCTGTTTTAAGATCTTTTTTAAGTTTATCATATTCAGCTTGATCTTTTATTAAATGAGGTGCTTCTGTCACCTTACCATTTTTATCAAATTTGATTTGTCCGTAAGCAAACAACAAATTAAATAATAGCGTCAGAAAAATGCTTAACTTTTTCATAATTCTTTTTTTATCGAATCTAAAAGTTAATAAATTGATTATCAATACCTAAAATCCGGTATTTTTCATTTAAAGAAATAGTAAGTCGGTTTGAGTTAGCTAATACCATACAAACACAATATATTGGCTCACCAACTTTACTTAAAAGATAATTTAAATTAAGAATACCACTATTGAATTGCCTCCGTCTAAAAAATCACTGCTCTAAAAAAGCCCTGAATCTCTTCAGGGCTTAATCATTAAATAAAAGCTTTGAGTTTGTTTCAATGCATTAGCCTAATTGTTCTCAATTTGGTCAATCAACTCCAAAATATGAAGTCAATTTCACCAAACGGGCGCAATTTTTAGCGCAGAAGGCCTTATGCAAGAGCCTATCTTGTACCTTCCTTACCTACAAGATAAAGCTATAGGATTAAATAAAAGCACAGGTCTCCGCTCACCATTTGCTGATAATTGGAAGACCTTTGCTTTAGAGATGCTAATTAGAAATAATTATTTTTTATTGTTGAGCAAAAGAAATGTTATTGCTAGCATCTATGGTCAGTGTAATAAGGCCAGATCCTAATGTCCCGGTCCAAACAGGGTTTCTATTGGTACCAAGATTAATGTTCCATGTTACTGCACTTGCACCATTAATAGGTGCGCTTGGCCACCACCATACAGGTGTTCTGGCACCATCAATAAATACATAGAGTATTCTGCTTGAAGACAAGCCTTGAATAGGTAAGTTAGCAGGTACTGCTTTTCCAACAGGGATCCTGCAAATGCCACTCACTACCTGATTCGGCAAATAAGTTGCTTGGGCTCCATTGGCTTCTAGCACCAGAACGCTGGCATTTGTATTTGACAATACACTGGTGATGACGGGTGTGTTTTGAGCATCTATTGCTTCCATAATATTTTATTTTTTTAAATTTAGTATATACAAATTTTGGAATTATAGCCCGCCCTTTTTAGCGCAAAAATACCTCTTTTCATAATCAGGCAATAATACCTAGAATCACCTACTGTCCAGAGTGTTCAGCCTAGCTTCACGCTGGATTAACGAATAGCTAAGAGTTTTCAAACTCGCTTCCAACTGATTGCTCAAGGCTCACTGTCTCGTCTTCCAACTTCCAATTTCTGTCTTCCGACCTCCGACTTCTGTCTTCCGACTTCTGTCTTCCGACTTCCGACTTCCGACCTCCGACTTCTGTCTTCCGGCCTCCGGCCTCCGACTTAGGTTCATAATACAAGTGATAAGCCAATACTACCTGACATAATCGAATAGAAATTATTTTGAATTTGTTGTCTGAATAGTTAACTTTGGTTTGTGAAAATTGACAGACAAGTAATTGCTTATAAAAATTATTTCCTCGATTTCTATGAAAGTCAACCCGATAAAGTTCAGGCAAAAATCGAATGGACTTTGAATCTGATTAAGATTACTCCCAAAGTTCCTGAAAAGTTTTTCAAGCATATGCAGGGAACAAAGGGACTTTATGAAATACGGGTGGAAGTAGGAAGTAATATTTATCGCATATTTTCATTTTTTGACAAAGGAAATCTAGTCGTTCTTGGAAACGGTTTCCAAAAGAAAAGTCAACAGACACCGAAACAGGAAATAGAAAAGGCTCTTAAAATAATGGAGGAATATGAAAATGACATCTAAAAAGAATATCACAACACTTGACGAAATCCTCGACAAGAAGTATGGCGAAAAAGGCAATCCGAAGCGTGAAGAATGGGAACAGCAATTTGAAGCTTTCAGGCTTGGCGCATTACTTGAAGAAGCCCGAACAAAGTTAGGAATGACACAAGTGGAACTTGCACAAAAATGTGGAACCAATAAATCTTACATTTCAAGAATCGAAAATGATGCATCTGACATCAGACTTTCAACATTGATGAAAATCATTCAAAAAGGTTTGGGCGGACATTTGAAATTGACTCTTCAGGTTTAAGAAAAAAGTTCTGGCTATAACCGTAACTTTTCACAAAAATGGCTGACAGTGGTTTAAGTCAGTTTCTCTTTATTTACGTAATTTGGTGCGGGTCACGCTTTGGCGAAAGTAGGTTGGGACGCAAAAAAACGATGGCTAATTTTTCCATTTTTAAGTTCCCCAACCGTCCCTACCCCTACTGTCCTTAGTCTTAAGCGAAGCGGGACTAAGGATTGACAAATACAAAAGAGTTTTCAAACTCGCTTCCAACTGATTGCTCAAGGCTCACCGTCTCTTCTTCCGACCTCCAACCTCCGACCTCTGTCTCCCCCGCAACTGTCCAGAGTGTTCAGCGTAGCGTTACGCTGGATTAACGAAGACCTCCGTCTTCCCCTTTTCCCCTCTGAACAACAACTGTCCCTAACTGTCCTTAGTCTTAAACAAAACACCTATTGCTATTAAATTTTAGCTT
>JBDSHZ010000114.1:0-2911 GCA_039918235.1 Pelobium sp. | reverse complement strand
CTGGCAAACCACCGGTATTTGAAGATACCACAGGGACTTTACAAGCCATTGCTTCTAGCGCAGCCAAACCAAAACTTTCTGATTCAGAAGGCATGATAAAAAGATCAGATACAGAAAGGATTTCTTCTACAGCATCTTGCTTACCTAAAAAGCGTACATGATCACAAACTTTTAAATCTCTGCACAGCTGTTCACAGTTTACACGTTCAGGTCCATCGCCTACCATCAATAATTTAGCTGGCACTTTTTCCAATATTTTCTTAAAGATGTGCACCACATCTTGCGTACGCTTCACTTTTCTAAAGTTAGAAGTATGTGTCAAGATACGCTCGCCTTGCGGGGCAATAGCCTTTTTAAAATGATCTTTTGGCTTTAAACTGAACCTGTTATGATCTATAAAATTCGGAATTACCCTTATCTCTTTATGGATGTCAAAATGGTCATAGGTTGATCTTTTCAAATCCTCTGAAACAGCAGTTACGCCATCTGATTGATTGATAGAAAAAGTAACTACTGGTTTGTACGTTAAATCTCTCCCAACCAAAGTAATATCTGTACCATGCAAAGTGGTAACCACAGGGATGTGAATATTAAAAGTGGCCAAAATCTGCTTTGCCATAAAAGCAGCAGAAGCATGCGGGATTGCATAATGCACATGCAATAAATCTAATTTTTCAAATCGCACTACATCAACCATTTTACTGGAAAGTGCCAGTTCATAAGGTGCATAATCAAATAATGGATAGTTTGAAACAGATACTTCGTGATAGAATAAATTCTCAGAAAAGAAATCTAATCGGGCGGGTTGACTATAGGTAATGAAATGCACTTGGTGACCATTATCTGCCAATGCTTTTCCCAATTCAGTTGCCACCACTCCACTACCTCCAAAGGTAGGATAACATACAATTCCGATTTTCATCTGTTAAATTAATTTTTTAAAGCCCTTTGCAATACTTGCAATCAACACACAAAGGAAAGCGTTTAATAAATGATTTGTGTTAGCTTAATGTAACAATCACGAACGTATATTATTGCTTTTCCTGCCCATTCGGCACAAATTCAATCTTAGAATTTAGGTTTGCTAATTTTTCTTCTGTATTCTTTATCTCGTCTTTAAAATCTTTAATCTCCTCATTTACATCTCCTAATTCTTCATTTTTTTCTGCCGCTTTTTTAGCATCTTTTGCTGCCCTACTGGCAAATTTATTGGCTTTTCTAGCTAATTTGATATCACCAGGATTTTCAGATAATTCGTTTGAAAGTTTTCTGGCTTCGTCTGCAGATTTTGAAGATTCTTCATTGGCTTTCTTTACCTCATTTATTAAATCCTGAACTTCAAAAAGCCTGCGCTCCATCTGAAGGTTCATCTGATTAAGGTGTGTATTTAAAGCTAGAATTGCTTCTTGGCTTTCCAACTGATCTATTTTTGGATTACTTATTTTTGCACTACAGGAAGTAAAAGTTAAAGCAATAATTAAAAATTTAACACCATTAAAATACTGCTTGTAATTTGTATTTATCATGATGCTTAAACAACAAACGACTCTATTTGTTATTAATTCTTTTTTGATTTCCCAATCGCCTGATAAATTACATCCTGTATCCTTGGGCGAATATTTAAATCACCGAGTTTATTACTTACCGTTGGATTTACCCTGTTGGATAAAAATACATAAACAAGGTTGTCACGGGGATCAACCCAAACGCAGGTGCCTGTGTAACCAGTATGTCCATAAGTTTGAGGTGATGCAAATTTAGAAGGATAACCATATTTTGATGTTGGGTCAAACCTATCAAAACCTAATCCTCTTCTACTTACATCTGATTGTTTAGCTGTAAATAAATCTACTGTAGCGCTTTTAAAATATCTTTCCCCACCATAAGTTCCTTTATTCAATAACATTTGGTATAGGATGGCCAAATCTGAGGCATTGGAAAATAATCCTGCATGACCAGAAACCCCTCCTATCATTGCCGCACCTTGATCATGAACGTAGCCCCATAGCAATGTTTTACGGAAATAGACATCATCCTCAGTAGGTATAATTCTTGATTTAGAAAACCGATACCGAGGATTAAAACCTGTAGTATACATCCCTAACTTATCATAAAAGTTTTGTTTTACGTAGGTTTCTAAAGGCTCCTTGGTAATGGTTTCAACTATCTCCTTCATAAAATACATACTCAAATCGCTGTAAACATATTTCCCTCTTGTTTTTAAAGGGCTTTCCAACATCTGTTTCCACATTACATCTTTAAAATAGCTTTTCTTCATGTAAAAACTATCTGCCACTTTCACATTGAAATCTTCTGTAGAATCTCTGCTAAAATCTGAAGGTTTAATAGCATTATAAAATGGGATGTAAGGAATAAAGCCAGCTTGATGCAACATCACTTCTTTAACCTTGATATCGGCTTTATCTGTATTTCTGGTTTTTGCGATATAAGTACTGATGCCTGCCTCTAAATCCAATTTATTTTGCTCATACAAGCGCATCACTTCCATAGTGGTTGCAGACACTTTAGTCACTGATGCCAAGTCGAAAATATCATCTATTTTTTCGGGAGCAGTTTGAGCGTAAGTAGGAGAACCATAAGCTTTATTGAAAATCACTTTGCCATCTTTCGCCACAAAAACGACCATTCCAGGCGTCGCTTTTTCTCTAATCGCTTCTGCCGCAATCTGATCAATCTCTTTAAAATCATCTGAATTAATCCCCAGTTCCTCAGGAACGGTATATTTAAACCTTACTTTAGCAATTGAGTTTCCCATTCCCAGGGTGTATTTTTCAGAATAATTATTTGCAAGTTTGGCCGAAAGATCTACTCCTCCAAAGATGAGTTGAGCAGTAAAGCTAGCTCCTTCTTCACTATGGTTTGGGCTCCAGATTAAAGGAGCAGTAATTGA
>JBDSHZ010000113.1:0-22866 GCA_039918235.1 Pelobium sp. | reverse complement strand
TAATGAAGCTTTAAAAAAAGCTCAGCATACGCTAAAATTTGAAGAGCTCTTCTTTATTCAATTTAAGCTTCTACGGGCAAAACTTTTAAGAACTAAAAAGTACAAGGGAAATATTTTTGAAAATGTTGGGGAAAAATTCAATCATTTTTATGAACACATCTTACCTTTTGAGTTAACCAATGCCCAAAAAAAAGTATTAAAAGAAATCCGATTTGATACCCAAAAAGGGATTCAGATGAATAGATTGGTGCAGGGTGATGTAGGTTCAGGAAAAACAGTTGTTGCCTTAATGGCGATGATATTAGCTATTGATAATGGTTTTCAAACATGTTTAATGGCACCAACTGAAATTTTAGCCACTCAACATTTCCATTCTTTAAAATCGTTATTAAATGAGGAATTTATTTCCATCGCTCTATTAACAGGATCAACAAAAAAGAAGGATAGAAAAGTAATTTTTGAAAAACTGGAATCAGGAGAGCTTTCCATATTGATTGGTACTCATGCTTTAATAGAAGACCCTGTTAAATTTAAAAATCTTGGCTTTGCTGTTATAGATGAGCAACATCGTTTTGGTGTGGAACAAAGAGCAAAACTTTGGAAAAAAAGTGTGATCCCACCTCATGTAATGGTGATGACCGCTACTCCTATCCCAAGAACTTTAGCCATGACTTTATATGGCGATTTAGATGTTTCTGTGATTGATGAGTTACCAGCCGGCAGAATTCCTATTCAAACACTCCATCTTTATGAAAATCAGCGATTAAGGATGTTTGGCTTTATGAAGCAGGAAATTGCAAAAGGCAGGCAGGTTTATATCGTTTATCCCTTGATACAGGAAAGTGCTAAACTAGATCTTAAAAATTTAATGGATGGCGTAGCTACGATGAGTAGAGAATTTCCTCTTCCTGAATATAAAATTAGCATTGTACACGGCCAATTAAAACCTGCGGAGAAAGAATTTGAAATGCAACGATTTGTAAAAGGTGAAACGCAGATTATGGTGGCAACTACCGTAATAGAAGTAGGAGTTAACGTCCCTAATGCATCTGTAATGATTATAGAAAATTCAGAACGTTTTGGGTTATCCCAATTACACCAGTTAAGAGGTAGAGTTGGCCGTGGCGCAGCACAATCTTATTGTATATTAATGTCTGGAACAAAATTGAGCAAAGAAGGAAAGATTAGGTTAGATACCATGGTAAGAACAAATGATGGCTTTGAAATTGCTGAAATTGACTTACAGCTTAGAGGACCTGGAGATATAGAAGGCAGGCAACAAAGTGGGTTAATGGATCTAAAAATTGCAGATTTGACTCAGGATCAGAATATATTACAGGAAGCCAGAAAATCAGTTATGCAAATTATTGAAGAAGACCCCGAACTTCAAAAACCAGATAACAGCATTTTAAAAAGGATATTAGAAAAAACTGATAATGGCATCAGCTTAAATAAAATTTCCTGATATTTAGCACTTAAATCCAAATCAAAAATTAAAAATGAAAGCTGTAAAACTAATAATTGCCGTTCTTTTTATATCAGTATTGAGTGTGAAAGCTCAGGATTCTTTAATGTTTAGAAAAATTTATGACGAAGCACTTGTTAATGGAGAGAGTTATGAGAATTTAAGATACCTGTGCAAGCAGATTGGGTCAAGGTTAAGTGGTTCTGCTAATGCACAAAAGGCAGTTGATTGGACTAAAAGTGTAATGGATAAATACGGCTTTGATAAAGTTTATTTGCAGGAATGTATGGTTCCACATTGGGTTAGAGGAGAAAAAGAGGTGGGAAGAATTCTCAATGGAAAAGAAATTATAAATGTTCCTATCTGCGCTTTGGGCATGTCGCCAGCTACGCCAAAAGAAGGTATTACTGCTGAATTGATTGAAGTGACTAGTTTACAAGAACTTGCAAGTTTAGGAGAAAGTGTATTAAAAGGAAAGATTGTGTTTTTTAACAGGCCTTTTGATCCACGATTTATAGAAGCTGGAAAAGCTTATGGTGCAGCTGGTGACCAAAGATTTGCAGGTCCTGCTGAAGCAGCAAAATATGGTGCAGTTGGCGTAATTGTAAGGTCATTGACAGAAAGTTTAGATGATTATCAACATACGGGAACTACTGTTTTTCCAGAAGGAAGTAAGCAAATACCAGCAGCAGCAATTTCAACAAAAGCTGCTAATAAGTTAAGCCAATTGTTGAAATTAAAAAAATCCCCTGCTATTAAATTTTATTTTAAGCAAAGCTGTGAGCTTTTACCTGATGCAAAATCTTACAATGTAATAGGGGAAATCACAGGCACTCAAAACCCTAATGAGTATATCACAGTTGGCGGGCATTTAGATTCTTGGGATTTGGCAGAGGGAGCTCATGATGACGGTACAGGCGTAATGCAGTCAATAGAAGTTTTGCGTATTTACAAAGCTTTAGGAATGAAACCTAAACATTCCATAAGAGCGGTAATGTTTATGAATGAGGAAAACGGGGGAAGAGGTGGCGATAAATATGTGGAGATAGCTTTAAAAAAGGGCGAAAAACATATCGCAGCCATTGAATCTGACGGTGGTGGTTTTACCCCACGTGGCTTTACTTTTCAGGGTGTTAACGCAACAGAAATAAAAAAAATAAATGATAGGTGGGGCAAATTGTTTGAACCTTATCTATCTGATAGGTTAACCATTGGGGGTAGCGGAAGTGATATTGAGCCTCTTTCAGAATATAAAGAAGCTGTTTTAATTGGCTTTAGAGGAGATTCTCAACGTTATTTTGATATACACCATACTCCTAATGACGTATTTGAAAACGTAAATAAAAGAGAGTTAGAGTTAGGCGCCGCATCAATGACTGCATTGGTTTATCTAATAGATCAGTACGGAATTAGATAAGTTTTACAACTCTTGGAAAATTATTCAAAAGGTAAAAAAAATGATCCTTATATCGCTTTAAGGTTTCCTGAGTTCAGGTCTTTTTTGGTCATGCGCTTTTTCTTGACAATAGGTTATCAAGTACAAGGCGTAATCATAGGCTGGTATATTTATAACCTAACTAAAGATCCTTTTTCATTAGGATTGGTAGGTTTGGCAGAAGCAATTCCTGCAATTGGAATAGCACTCTATGGTGGATATATAGCGGATAAATCAAATAAAAAAACTTTATTAAATAAGGTTGTAGGTCTTATCTTATTATCATCTACAGTCCTCTTTATTGTTACTTTGCCGTCTGTTACGCTTCAATTAGGGCAATCTAGCTTAGTTTGGATTATTTATATCATGATATTTGTTAACGGGATAGCAAGGGGATTTTATGCGCCTACAGCTTTTTCATTAATGGCTATGATTATACCCAGAGAACACTATCCCAATTCTTCCACTTGGAACAGTTCTGCATGGCAAACTGCATCTATCGTTGGTCCAGCTATTGGAGGATTGTTATATGGTTTTGCAGGAATCAACCATACTTTTGTTTTTGTGCTGATTTGTATCCTTATTTCTTTTATTGGAACTTTCTTTTTTAAGAGCAGACCTGCAACTTATATAAGAAAAGAGAGTATGCTGATAAGTGTGTCGGAAGGGTTGAGATTTGTTTTTAAAACAAAAATGTTGGTGGGTGCTTTAACTTTAGACCTGTTTTCTGTTTTTTTTGGAGGTGCAGTAGCATTAATACCAGTAATAGCAACTGAGATTTTACATGTTGGCGCAACTGAATTTGGAATCATGAGGGCAATGCCTGCCGCCGGAGCTGTGATTACCATGATACTGATGACCAGGTTTTCGCCAATGGGAAAACCGTGGAGAAATTTGCTTTTTGCCGTTACAGGATTTGGCATTTCCATTATTTGCTACGGTTTGTCCCGTAACTTTTACCTCACACTATTCTTCTTATTTTTAGAAGGTGCTTTTGATAGTTTGAGCGTAATTATTAGGTCAACAATACTGCAATTGCTCACCCCGGATGATATGAGAGGAAGGGTCTCGTCTGTTAATTCAATGTTTATCGGCTCATCAAACGAAATTGGACAGTTTGAATCTGGGCTAACTGCAAAATTGATGAGAACAGTTCCTGCTATAGTATTTGGTGGAAGTATGACTTTATTAGTTTCTGCAGTGACTTGGTTTAAAACAAAAAGATTAGTTCCGCTGACTTTAGAGGATATAGAAAAACTGTAAATTTCAAATGAGTTCAGTAGAAGATTTTTCTATAAAGTTGCCGATTTTTGAAGGTCCTTTTGATCTGCTACTTTTCTTTATAGAGAAAGATGAATTGGATATCCATAATATTCCAATTGCTAAAATCACTGATGATTTTCTGAATTATATTCACCAGCTGAATGCCTTAAATATTGAATTGGCAAGCGAATTTATTTTTGTAGCTGCCACTTTAATGCGCATTAAAGCAAAAATGTTATTGCCAAGGCCTGAATTAAATGAAGATGGTGATGAAATTGATTTAAAAGGAGATTTAATAAGGAGACTGATTGAATATAAAAGGTTTAAGCAGATAACAGAGGATTTTAAAGCTTTGGAGGAGGCAAGATTTGTTAAGGAAAAAAGAGGAAATATACAGGAAGATATTAATCAACTATTGAGTAATAATGATTCATTAGAAGATTACACGTCACTTAACCTCTTTAAGTTGCTAAAGACTTATCAAAGAATAATGAAGAATTATTTGGTGAGAACAGAGGAAATTAAGCATACGGTAGAAAAATATCCTTATAGTATTGAAGAACAAAAGCAGCAAATAGGAAATTTACTAAGGATTAATAGCCAAATAGATTTTAAAAATCTGGCCAAAATGTCTAAAGATAAAGTACAGTTTGTTTATAATTTTTTGGCAGTTTTAGAAATGCTTCAACAGCAATTAATCAATATCCAAATAGGCTTAGGGTATAATAATTTCCGTATTGAACAAAATAGAGAAGGCGCTCAATAAATGAATTATATTTAATTCATCTCTTAAGCTTGTTTAAGCTAATTAGTTAAAGACCTATCAAACTACGCTCTAGATTTACAAAATCATCAACATTCACAGGTTTTTTATAATTAAAAAATATTCTTATAAAGTAAAAAAATGGGATGATATTATCCATTGATTTTTTTTATTAATATTAATTTCAATAATAGTAACTAATTCAATTTCAGGAATTTTATTTATTCATGATGCATATTTATTGTATATGTTTCTTAATACAATAATTACAAAGCTAATTTTGTCCATCAATAATTTTAATTCTAATAATGGCTTAAATTATTTAATTTAGGGCTTTAAAAAACGGAGCTTTCCGTTCAATTTAGCGCAACCTTAACCCTATAACAATATAAATTTTAATAAAAGTGCATGAAAAAAGATAAAGTAATTTTTAATCTGATAAAAAAAGAAGAAGATAGACAAGAAAATGGAATTGAACTAATTGCTTCAGAAAATTTTGTGAGCAAGCAAGTAATGAAGGCAGCAGGTTCAGTTTTAACCAATAAATATGCAGAAGGATTACCAGGAAAAAGATATTATGGTGGTTGTGAAGTTGTAGATGAAATTGAGAATTTAGCTATTGAAAGAGCGAAGCAACTTTTTAATGCAGAGTGGGCAAATGTGCAGCCTCATTCTGGTGCGCAAGCTAATGCAGCAGTTTTTTTAGCCTTATTGAACCCAGGTGATAAAATATTAGGTTTTGACCTTTCTCATGGCGGGCACCTTACCCATGGTTCTCCAGTAAATTTTTCAGGCAAAATATATAAACCTTTTTTTTATGGAGTAGAAAAGGAAACTGGATTGATTAACTACAAGCAATTAGAGCAAGTAGCACTTAAAGAAAAACCCAAATTGATCATTTGTGGAGCATCAGCATATTCCAGAGATTGGGATTATAAATTCATTAGGGCTGTTGCAGATAAAATTGGAGCGCTTGTGCTTGCAGATATATCTCATCCATCAGGTTTAATTGCCAGAGGTTTATTAGCAGACCCACTTCCGTATTGCCATGTTGTAACCACCACTACTCATAAAACTTTAAGAGGGCCTAGAGGTGGCTTAATTATGATGGGTAAAGATTTTCCTAATCCTTACGGAATTAAAACACCAAAAGGAGAAGTAAAAATGATGTCTGCCCTTTTAGATGGTGCAGTTTTTCCGGGCACTCAAGGCGGTCCCTTGGAACATATTATTGCTGCAAAAGCAATTGCATTTGGAGAAGCTTTGAGTGATGAGTACATGGATTACATCATTCAGGTAAAAAAGAATGCTGCAGCAATGGCGGCGGCTTTGGTAGCTAGAGGCTATCATTTAATTTCAGGAGGAACAGACAATCATTTAATGCTGATTGATTTAACCAACAAAAATATCACTGGTAAATTAGCCGAGGAAACTTTAGGAAAAGCAGATATCACCGTAAATAAAAATATGGTTCCTTTTGATGCTAGATCTCCATTTGTCACTTCTGGAATCAGGGTGGGTACAGCCGCAATCTCTTCTCGTGGATTAAAGGAAAAACATATGGAGAAAATTGTTGAATTTATTGACGAGGCAATCATAAATCATGACAATGAACATTATTTAGATAAATTACGTAAGAAAGTGAATGAGTTAATGTCTAAACATCCTCTATATAAGTAAATCTTGAAAACCGAAGACCTTATCCTATCGCAAGAACATAATAGAACCATACAAGCTATGGTTCATTATGATGCGTATGATATTTCTTCAGATAAGGACTTTAAGGATATACTGGACCTTGCTTGTTTTATATGTAAATGCGATGTTTCTTTTATATCATTCATTGAGGATGACTGGCAACACATTAGGTATACCAAAGGGATTTCTCCCAGTGAAATACCATTAGAAAAATCTTTAGGTAAGTTTATTTATGAAAAAAATGATTTCCTTGAAATAGCTGATGTTAAAAATGACCAACGGGCAAAAGCATTATTAGATGTTTCTAAGGTTGATTTTAATTATTATGCAGGGGTAATAATACACGATACAGACGGGGGGAAATTAGGAACATTGTGTGTTTCAGATACGGAGTCAAAAATATTAGGTAAAGAACAGATTGAAGCACTTAAATCATTAGCTACTCAGGTTTTAAATAATCTAGAATTAAGAAAAAGAAATCTTTCAGTAATAAAAAGCGAAAAGGTAAAGGATGAATTCAATGAGATGTTTAATTCTTCTCCTGATTTGATCTGCATACTTACCGAGGATTTAATAATTGAAAGTATTAACCATGCCATGTTTAATATCATGGGATATCAAGCGGAGGAATGCATAGGAACAAATATTTCTAAATTCATTTTATCAGAGGATAGAGAAACGGTATTTGAAGTTGCAAATGAAAGCCTTACAACTGGCCTGAAGCGGTTTAATGTGGAGACAAGGGTTAAAACTAAAAGCAAAGCTATTAAATGGATTGGTTGGAATGCAGTTACCAAAAACAGAAACTGGTTTGTAACTGGAAGGGATATTACTAAGGAGAAAAAGGATCTTCAGTATCTCAAGCAATTATCTACTGTTGCCAGCCAGATTAATAACGGAGTTGTAATAAGTGATGCCCATAATAAAGTAGTTTGGATAAATAATGCTTTCAGTAAAATTACAGGTTATAGCATTGATGATTTAAAATTTCAGAGACTGGCAGATGTTATTGTAGGGGCAAACAGCAATATAGAAATTGTAGAGAAGGCAAGGATAGAAACCAAAAATAAAAAATCTTTCTCTGTGGAGCTTTTAGCTTATAGGAAAGATGGGAAACCTATTTGGCTTTCTATCCACAATACCATCATTCTTGATAAAAAAGGGGGAATAGAAAGTTTGATTGAAATCGTAATTGATATTACGGATAGAAAGCAAGTAGAAGAACGTTTGGAATTGCTTTCGTTAGTAGCAAGTAAAACGGAGAACGGTGTTTGCATCTGTGATAAAACAGGCAGATTAAACTGGATGAATGATTCACTAGCTAAAATTATAGGTTACCAATTAACTGAATTAGAAGGCAAAAGATTAGGTGACGTATTAAAAGGAGAAGGTACTAATTTAAAAAGATTAACTGAGTCGAGAGAAAAAGCGTTACAATCAATTCCCTATAATCTAGAACTAAAAGTGTATAAAAAAGATGGTTCACCAGTGTGGCTTTCCATTTCTAATACTCCAATTTTGGATGAAAAAGGAAACACCTATAAGCAGGTTGAAATTATCAACGATATTTCTGAACGTAAACTAACTGAAGCACAACTTTTAGCCTCAAAAGAACAAGCACTTCAATTAAGTAAAGCAAAAGAAATGTTCTTATCAGTGATGAGTCACGAGATAAGAACACCGTTAAATGCAGTAATTGGGTTAACCAATCTTTTGTTAGATGGTGAAAAGTTAGAAAATCAAGAACAACCATTAAATCTGTTGAAATTTTCATCTGATAACTTGTTAGATTTAATTAGTAACATTCTAGATTTCTCTAAAATTGAGATGGGAAAGATGGAACTTGAAAATAAACGCATTAATATCAGAGATCTTATTAAAGATATTGCAGATTCTCTATACTTTAAAGTGAAGGAGAAAGGAATAGCAATTAAATATGCTATTGATAGCAAGATACCTGAGCTGGTGAGAGGTGATAAGACTAGGCTTTATCAAATCTTGATTAATCTGATTAATAACGCTATTAAATTTACTGAAAAAGGCTATGTGAAAATTAACGTCAATCTTAAATCGGTTGATAAAGACTTTATAAGACTAGATTTTGAAGTTGAAGATACCGGTATTGGGGTTTCGGAAGATAAATTTGGACATATATTTGAATCATTCACCCAAGCTGAAGCAAATACAACTAGAAAATATGGCGGGACAGGATTGGGCCTTTCAATTGCCAAGAGATTGGTTGAATTGTATGATGGTGAAATAGGGATAAGAAGTGAACTGGAAAAAGGAACTACCTTTTATTTTGATATTAAGTTCTGGAATTTTATTGAGGAAAAGATGGATATTAAAGAAGAAACAATTCCTCAAATTATCAATGCTAAGATTTTAGTTGTTGATGATAATGAGATCAATAGGATGCTTGCAAGTAAAGTATTAAAAAAGTACAATATTGAAGTTTTAACTGCTGAGAATGGAATGGAAGCCATTGAATTATTGGCTTCAAAAGATATTGACTTAGTTTTAATGGATATTCATATGCCGGGGTTAACAGGTTATGAAACAGCGAAAATTCTTAGAGATAAAGAAGATAACTACTACAAAGAGCTACCAATTATTGCTTTAACTGCATCGGTATTGAATGAAGATTTGGAGACAATTTTTGATAACGGAATGACAGATTTTCAGCTAAAGCCTTTTAAGCCTGATGATTTAATTAGAAAGATTACAAAACACTTAAAACAGAAATAGCCTTGAAAAGGAAAAAGCGAAATCCATACCGGACTCCGCTTCTTCTAAATTAATACTCTCACATACTTATACCTACAGCGTTGAAAAAAAGTTGCAAATTATTTTTTTATTTTTCAAAACATCCTAAAGTAGATGGAAAAACCCTCGTTTTTTGAGTAATGTCCTTCGATAAAAATGAACCGAAATAAACATTTGAGCTTAAATCTTTTCCTTTTCCAATAACTGGGCTGTTATTTAAAAATTTGTATTCTTCTTTTTTCGGATTAAAGAACAAAGGATCTTGATTATAAATATTACTGCTCCCTAAATCTTGTAAATCTGTTTTAATCAAATTGTTTTCAAACGTGTTAACAAAAATCCCATTTCCAATTTTATCAAAATCTACTTCCCTGCTTAAACTCCCATAAATAATATTATTCACAAAGGTTGATTTTAAACTTTTGCTTAAGGTACTACTGTTATCGTTTAAATGATCACTCAAAAAAACAGAAGGTGTTTTTCTTGGGAAATTATAGCTGTAGTTGGCAAGCGTATTCTGGTAAAAACTATAATCTCCACCAAATAATCCAATCACCAAAAACTGACCACAATTGTAGATTAAGTTATTAATTCCAGTAATGGAAGCAGTATAACCTAAAACGCCTGCAACTTCATGATTTTTGATGATGGAATTTGTAATTAATAATTTAGGGTTATTGTTATTACTTAATGAGTCAACCCTAATACCTATTAAAGCATTTTTTACGGTAGTATAATTTAAAGTATTGTCAAAACTCGGGCTTAAGAAATGAATTCCTTTCCATTGCCCAGGTTCATCATCATAAATATGTTCTAATCTGTCGCTAGAAAAAGTGATACTATCAGCCAAAGTTCCGTTAGCCTTTAAACTTCCTGAAACTAATAATTTTGCATTATTATGAAAATAAATCTTTGTCCCTGGATTAATTGTAACCCTAGTTTTTTCTTTAATAATCAGATCATTATAAACTATGTATGGTTTGTCTTTAGTAAATGTGGTATTACTATTTATGGTTATACCATTTAAATACACAGCGTTTTGTCCATATGCTAACAATGGAATTTTCTGTTCATTTCCATTTAGGCTAAATTTTAATTCATCTTCAACAATAAATGGACTATTGCTATTGTTAGGATCAATAAAAGCCTTTACAAAAACGTAGGCGGAATCATTTCCTTTTATTTTTAGATTATTTAAAGAGCTGATTGATTTTCCGTTAATGTTAATTTTAAATGCTGATGAAGTACCGCCGGCTAAACTTACGTTTGATAAAACAACAGTATGCTTATTAAAATTAAAGACCTTTAATATCCTACTTGTGGAGCCAACACTGGTGAAAATAGTGTCAAAAAGAATGGAATCGGCAGAAAACTGAAGCTTTAAATTAGAACTTTTATCAATTATTTCGTCCTTTCTACAGGCAACAATACCTACAGCAAACAGCAGGAACAATAAAGTTGAGTTTCTCATTTTAGCAAATATGCTTTTTATATTATTCTGCGAAAGCTATGCCAGCAACACTGATATTTTTAATGCCAATTTCTTGCAATGCTACAATACAAGCTTCTAAAGTGGCTCCTGTTGTAATGGTGTCATCAACAAGCAAAACCCTTTCAATAGCATGTTTTATATCAGAAGCTTTAAAAACCTCTTTCATATTGTTAAATCTGCTATTTCTAGATTTTGAAGTTTGGCTTTCCGCAGATTTGACCCTAAAAAGTATATCGGTATAAACCGGAATTTCTAAACTTTCTGATAAACCAATTGCAAACTGTTCACTTTGGTTATAACCTCTTTTTTTAAACTTATCAGCATAAAGTGGTACTGGCACAATGGCTTCAGCTAAATGATAAGGAGCTGTACTTTTTAATTGCTGACCGTATAGCCTACCTAGTTCAATCCCTATCTGAGCCTGCTGATTATACTTTAACTGATGCATTATATTCTGAACAATTCCAGCTTTGTTGGAGAATAAAAATGTAGCAGCTGCATCAATCTGTACGCGTCCCCAAAATTGCTTTGCAAGCTTATTTTCAGGATTAAGATGATAATTGGTGTAAGGAAGTTGAAATAAACAGGAAGTACAAAAATGCTTTTCACTATTTACTAATGAAATGCCACAAGCATGGCATATTTCAGGAAAGAAAAGCAGTGAAAAATCTTTAATATATCCTGAAATTGAAGTCATTTTAATTTTATTGAGCTTCTTTTACCGCCAATTGTCCACAGGCGGCGTCAATGTCTTTGCCTCTGCTTCTTCTGATATGGGTAGTAATTCCCTGCTTTTTAAGATAATTGGCAAAAATTTCGATCTTATCCTCATCGGCATTTACAAACTCGGCAAAAGAAATAGGATTGTATTCAATGATATTTACTTTACAAGGCACATGTTTGCAGAATTTTGCCAAAGAGATCGCATCTTCTAAACCATCGTTAAAATCATTAAAAACAATGTATTCATAAGTGACAGGGTTTTTTGTTTTGGCAAAATAATATTTGAGTGCCTCGGAAAGTGCTTGGATAGAATTTTGCTCATTAATGGGCATAATTTCATTTCGCTTTACATCATCTGCAGCATGCAAAGAAATAGCAAGATTAAATTTTACAGCATCATCTCCCAATTTTTTAATCATTTTGGCAATACCGGCGGTAGAAACAGTAATTCTTTTGGAAGCCATATTTAAACCGTCTTCAGCGGTAATCCGGTCAATAGATTTTAATACATTACTGTAATTTAGCAAAGGTTCGCCCATTCCCATATAAACAATATTGGAAAGTGGAATGCCATAATTTTCAATAGCCTGCTGATTAATCAATACCACTTGGTCATAAATTTCATCGGCATTCAAATTTCTTTTACGGTCCATATAACCGGTAGCGCAAAATTTGCAGGTTAAACTACAGCCTACTTGTGAGGAAACACAGGCGGTCATTCTCTCTGTTGTAGGGATTAGTACTCCTTCAATTAAATGGGTGTCATGAAGTGAAAAAGTATTTTTGATGGTTTTATCGGCACTAAACTGAGAGCTATTTATTTTTACCGCATTAATCACAAAGTGCTGATTTAACGTTTCTCTTAAGTCTTTTGAGAGATTGCTCATCTCCTCAAAATTGATGGCTGATTTTTTCCAAAGCCATTCATAAACCTGATTTGCCCTGAATGCCTTTTCACCCATCTGCACAAAAATCTCTTTTAAATCCGGTAAATTTAAAGCCCTAATATCCTTTTTCACAACGTTTTCCATCTTAATTATTACACAAAGTTAAGATTTTAAAATTTCTTTTTTAAAAACGCTCGTGAACCTAATGTAATTAAAGAATATAATTCTAGAACCAATCCCTGAAAAGTTTTTTAGAGCTTAAAAAATTAACTCATATTTAAAAAAAAATGAAATTCAAATAGTTGATATTTTGTTTAAAAAGAGGCAATGATTAGAAATTCATCTTCTAAAAGTTCAATAATGACATTCTTTTCAATAAAGAAAAAATTAATTTTTATAAAACTTTAGATTAAATTTATTGTTCTTAAGATAAATATTGAATTAATTTTATCAAATTTCCTGTATGAGAAGATTTAGTGCTGATTATATATATACATTAGAAAAAGAACCTATTGAGAACGGGATTATAGTTACTGATGATAATGGAAAAATTTTAGCTGTAACGGATGAAAAAGCATTATTAGATCCTGATATTGAAAGATTTGAAGGTATTATAGTTCCTGGGTTTGTAAATGCACATTGTCATTTAGAGCTGTCACATCTGCATAAAAAAATACCTAAGGGTACAGGATTAATTCCTTTTGTGAAAAATGTAATCTTAAATAGGGCAGAAAATGATGGAATAATTGTAGAAGCCATGAAAATGGCGGATGAAGAGATGTGCAAAAATGGGATTGTTGCAGTTGGTGATATTTCAAATTCTTCAATTTCATCACCCATAAAAGATACAAGCAAAATTAAATACCACACTTTTGTGGAGATGCTTGGCTTAGAAGCTTCAAAAGCAACAACTATTTTTGAAGATGCATTGTTGCTCAAAGATAAATTCAATGGTCCTTCTTCAATCACGCCTCATGCTCCCTATTCAGTTTCAAAAAAACTGATAAAAGATTTGGCAAAATATTGTAAAAATCAAAAGAATATCATCACCATTCACAGTCAGGAAAGTGATGATGAAAATTTTCTCTATCGATTTAAAGATGGTGCGTTTATGGAATTCTATAAAGAAATGAATATTAACACCGATTCATTTACTGCACAATCAAAGAATTCATTACAGTCTCTATTGCCATTTATGCCCGAAAAGCCTAATACACTATTGGTTCATAATACTTACACCACACTTAAGGATATCTATTTTACTAAGAGGTTCAGCAGGAATTTATATTGGTGCTTTTGCCCAAATGCAAACCTTTATATTGAAAAAAGACTTCCTTCTTTTGAATTTTTCAAACATTCGGAATATCCAATTACCATAGGAACGGATAGCTTGGCATCAAATCAAAAGCTATGTATTTTGAGTGAAATGAAGGTGCTACAAAAAAATAGTAAAGATCTTAATCTGGAAAATCTATTGAAATGGGCGACCATAAATGGCGCTCGGTTTTTAAATTTTGATGATGATTTGGGTTCTATAGCCATAGGAAAAACCCCTGGACTCAACTTGATCAGTAACGTTAAAAATCAAAAATTAACAGATAAGTCAGCTGTGACCCGGTTGATATAAATACGTTTATGAAAACTTAAAATAAGATTTTTCATATCCTTGGCAGGAATTGAATTGCTTAAAATATTCAATTCCTCTTCTTAAATTCGTAATTCTAAAATCTTCAACCGTAATTTGCTAAATGAAAGCATTCCACATTATAATTTCAGGAAAAGTTCAAGGCGTTTTTTTTAGGGCATCTACCAAAGCAGTGGCGGATCAAATGGGGATGAAAGGTTTTGTAAAGAATCAGAAAGACGGAACGGTATGTATTGAAGCTGAAGGTGATGAAAGCTTGATGGAGGATTTTATAGATTGGTGTAAATATGGCCCTGATGATGCCAAAGTAGCTGATGTTTCTATTAAAGAGATAGAAGTGAAAAACTATCGTAATTTTGAGATTCTAAAAAGATAATATTGTCGACCATTAAAAAATTTGCGGGGCAAACAGCAGTTTACGGTTTTGCTACCGTTGCGTCACGCACCTTAAACTTTTTTCTTACTCCAATTTATACAAAGGTTTACGCTACCAAAGTTTACGGAATATTTACCTACATGTATAGCTATGCGGCTATTTTAAATGCATTTCTGGCATTTGGAATGGAGACTACTTTTTTTAGGTATCTTAATAAAAAAGAAAACGAAAAAGAGGCCATCTACAATAATACATTTATTGTAATCGCATTTATGAGTGCTGTTTTTATAATCTTTAGTCTTCTTTTAGTAAATCCAATTGCTGTTTGGATGCAGGATGGAAAGGCAACTTCTTTAGCAGATTATACCACTTATATTAAATATTTCATATTTATTTTGGTGATTGATGCACTTAGCGTGGTGCCTTTTGCAAAGGTAAGAGCAGAAGGAAGGCCTACAAGATATTCTATTATTAAAATGACAAATGTTTTCACCTTTATTGGTTTAAACCTGTTTTTTATATTTGTTATACCCTATATTATTGACCATCAATTAATTTTTGCTGATTCTTTTAAAGCATGGTATAAGCCAAATTGGATAGGCTATGTCTTTATTTCGAATCTAATTGCAAGTATTGTCACTTTTTTACTCCTAATTCCAGAGTTGCTTCAAATCAAATTTAAAATTGATAAAAAATTATTAGTAGAAATGCTAAGCTACAGCTGGCCCGTATTTGTAGCTAATCTTTCTTTTATCATTAATGAACATTTAGATAAAATATTCCTTACCAATTTTTTACCGCCTGAAATTAGTGAAGCGCAGACCGGAATTTATGGAGCTTGTTGTAAAATAGCAGTGTTTTTGAGCATTTTCATCATGGCTTTCCGTTTAGGGGCAGAGCCTTTTTTCTTTAGCCATGCAAAAAATGAAAATGCAAAAAAGACTTATGCTCAAATCATGAATTATTTCATTTTAGCTGTTGTTCTGATTTTTGTTGGAGTGGTAGCTAATATTGAATTATTAAAGCACTTTATTGGCAAAGATTATTGGGTAGGTTTAAGTGTGGTGCCAATTTTATTGTTTGGCTATGTAAGTTTAGGCATCTACATGAATCTTTCTATTTGGTATAAACTTTCTGATCAAACGAAATACGGGCTTTATATTTCAGGAGTTGGAGCAATAATTACCATCATTCTGAACCTGGTTTTTATCCCATTATACGGGTTTATGGCTTCGGCTTGGGTATCATTAATTGCATATACCAGCATGATGATCCTTTCTTATATTTTAGGCCAAAAAAATTATCCAATCCCGTATGATATCAAAAGAAATATCGTTTACCTTATCGTTTCTGTAGTAATCGTATGGTTCTCTTTTGTGTTCTTTAATAGGAATATCATTATAGGTAACATCCTATTCATCCTTTTTGGATTAGTAATTTTATATATTGAACGTGAACAGCTTAAAAAAATCATTCAGAGTTTATGAAAATAAATATCATCAATAAGTCAAATCATCCGTTGCCAACTTATGAAACCATTGCTTCGGCAGGAATGGATTTAAGAGCGAGTTTAGAAGAGAAAATCATTTTAAAACCCTTTGAGAGAAAGCTGGTTGCAACAGGATTGTTTATGGAACTGCCTATTGGATATGAAGCACAGATAAGACCAAGAAGCGGCCTCGCATTTAAATTTGGGATCAGTATCGTTAATTCACCGGGCACCATTGATGCGGATTATAGAGGAGAGATCAAAGTATTGCTCATTAACCTTTCTCAAGAAGATTTTATAATTGATAACGGAGATAGAATTGCGCAAATGGTTATTGCAAAACACGAAAAAGCAGAATGGGTGCAAAGCGAAGAACTTTCATCTACAGAAAGAGGCGCTGGAGGTTACGGACATACGGGAGTTAAATAAAATGATTAAAAAATCACACCTTATTATTTATGCGCTTATTTTCATCGGAAGTTATTCCTATGCTCAAAAAGGCAAAATAAATAAGCAACAGGAAGTGGTAATGGTTACAGGAAAGGTGCTGAATCATGAGGATAGTACAAGAATTATGCAGCTCTATTATTCTGGTTTAAGGGAAAAAGTAGTTCAAAATCAGACTTTAGCTATCGATTATTTTAACCAGGTTTTACAAATTGATCCTTCTAATCACAGTGCATATTATGAGCTTGCGCAGCTTTATTTTAATAAAGGCGACTTAAAGAATGCACAGGAAAATGCTCAAAAAGCGGTCACCATAAAAACAGACAATGAATGGTATTGGCTTTTAGCAGCGAATATTTATCAGCAACAGCAGGAATATACCTTATTGGATTATGCGCTGAATGAATTGATAAAAATTTCACCAGAAAATTTAGATTACAAATTTGACCAGGCAAACGCTTTGTTTATGATGGGTAAACAGGAAGAGTCGCTTACACTTTACAACTCGTTAGAAAAGCAGGTTGGTTTAACAGATAGGGTGATTCAAGGTAGACAAAGGATTTATCTGAAAAAAGGAAATATTGAAAAAGCTGCCGCTGATTTAGAACAGCTGATCAAGAATAATCCATCTGATGTAAGGTATTATCTTTTCTTGGGAGACCTCTATTATTCCAATAATATGATTCCCCAGGCTTTAACTGTTTATCAGCAAGCAAAGTCTTTAGATAGTTCAAATGCTTTCACGCGTTTAGCCATCGCACAGATTTTTGATAGTCAGAAAAAACCGAATGATGCTTTTCTGGAATTAAAGGAAGCGTTTAAACAACCGGAATTAAATATTGATCAAAAAGTAAAACTGATTATTAAATATTTTGATGCCTTTCCTAATGCGGATGCGGTAAGGTATGCAGAAGAGCTTTCTAAAATATTAACAGAAGTTCATGCTGATGATCCAAAATCTTTTTCCCTTTACGGAGATGTACTTTTTCAAAAAGGAGATTTGAAAAATGCGGAAACGGCTTATGAGAAGGCTTTAAGTTTGAACAAAAATGTTTACGCCATTTGGGATCAATTGTTAAGAATACAACTTTCTTTAAATGAACCTGATGATCTTATTAAAAAAGGAGAAGAAGCATTGAGCTATTTCCCCAATCAGCCAAGTTTATATTTTTATACCGCATTGGGCTATCTTCAAAATAAAAAACACCAAAATGCTATAGATTATTTAAACAATACCTTGAATTTTGATATTGAAAGCAATTCGCTTAAAGCTCAAATTTATAGCAGCTTAGGTGATGCTTATCAAGAGTTAAAGAAATACAAAGAATCTGAGACAGCTTATGTAAAAGCTTTGGAGCTGGAGCCAGATAATACTTATACCCTAAATAATTATGCCTATTATTTATCGTTAAGGAATGAAGATTTAGACAAAGCAGCCCAAATGTCTTTAAAGTCTAATCAACTCGAGCCAAATAATGCTTCTTTTGAAGATACTTATGCGTGGGTTTTGTTTAAAAAGAAAAATTACAAAGAGGCAAAAGTTTGGATAGAGAAAGCAATAAAGAACAATGATAAAAGTGCTGCCCAATTTGATCATTATGGTGATATCTTAATTAAGTTAGGAGAAACAGAAGATGCCATTTCCAATTGGAAAAAAGCGCTGTCTTTAGAAGGAGATCATGCACTGATAGAAAGAAAGATTAATGAGAAAAAATATATTGAGTAAAATATGCTTATTGCTGATCAGTGTTATTCTTTTATCCTGTAAAGCAAAGAAACCGCTCATTGTAAAGCAGGAAACTACCGCAATTCCCGAAAACAATAAAATCAAACTCACCACCATTACAGAAAAGCAGAGCGTTTTTACAACATTCTCTACAAAAGCAGCAACTAATTTAAATCTTAATGGAAAAGCTTATGATGTGAGCTTAAACATCAGGATAAAGCATGAAGAAGGCATATGGATTTCTGTTACTGCAGGAGGACTGATAGAAGTGGCAAGGGTATTAATCACGCCCGATAGTTTAAAAGTAATGGATAGGGTAAATAATCAATACCTGAAAAAACCATTCGCTTTTATTCATGATTACGCTAGTGAAAAAGTAGATTATCAAACATTAGAAGCTTTATTGGTAGGGAACTGTATCCCCTTTACGCTAAAACCCACAAGCCAATTGATGATTATTGATGGGGTTTTAAATTTGATTGGTAATGAAGGAAATTTAGGATTTAAAATCACATTTAATGATGAGAAAAAAACTTCTCAGATAGTGTTAAATGATGAGCAGCTGGCTCAACAATTAACGGTGACCTCTGGTGCTTATGAACAGATTTTGGGCCAAATTTTACCTTCAAATTTATTGATAGAATCTAAAGCAGGAAACAAAAATATTAGGGTTGCCATGTATTACAATAAAACTGTTTTAAATGAACCGGTAGATTTTCCTTTTAATGTTCCTAAAAGATTTTCTGTGATAGACTAATTTAAATACCTTTGCGCTAATGAAATATCTTAAAGCAGTTCTTGTATTCTTTATTCTTTGTTCAGCTGCTCCACTATTTGCACAAAGTAGTGCCGAGCTACAAAAGCGAAAAGCAAAGCTGAATGAAGAGATAGAAATGACCAACAACATCCTTAAGAAAGCATCTTCCGATAAAAGGGTGACGTTAAAGCAACTGAATGTTTTGAGGGCTCAAATCCGTTTAAGACAAGAAAAAATTAATACCATTAACTCTGAAATTAGGTTATTGGATGGACAGATTAACGATAATACCAATCAAGTAAGATCCTTGCAATCTCAGCTTGGCCAACTTAAATCTGATTATGCGGCCATGATCCGGTTTGCACAGAAAAACCAGGGTTCCTATAGTAAATTGATGTATATTTTTGCTGCAAAGGATTTTAACCAAGCTTATAAGCGGATGAAATACTTGCAACAGTTTGGAGATTACCGCCAGAAACAAGCAAAGTATATAGAAGACACACAATCCTCTCTAAAAAATAAAATTTCCCAGCTCTCGCAAAATAAAAATGAAAAAGATCATTTGTTAACTGATCAGGAAAAGGAGAAGAATGTATTAGGCAATGCACAGAGCAAGCAAGTTAAAGCAGTTAACTCATTAACTTCACAAGAAAAGAAGCTAAAGCAGGATTTAGCTAAAAAGCAGAGAGATGCACAACAATTGGATAGAGCAATTAGGCAGGCAGTTGAACGTGAGATAGCATTGGCAAGGAAAAGAGAAGAAGATGCTGCAAGGGCTGCTGCTGCCAAGGCAAAAGCAGAAGGAAAAGAAGCCCCGGTAGCAAAGGCCTCATCCGGATCAATTCTAAACTCTACACCAGAAGCCGCAAAGCTATCTGCTGATTTTGTAAGCAACCGTGGAAAATTACCTTGGCCAGTGGCAAAAGGAATTGTAACCCAATATGCCGGAATTCAAAAATTTGGTGTGAATGTGACAGTTGAAAATACTGGCTGGAGATTAAAGACAAACCCAAATGGAAGTATAAGGGCTGTATTTGAAGGTACTGTAACTGTTATTACAGACATTGCAGGCTCAACCACTGTTTTAGTGAGACATGGGCAGTATTTTACAGCTTATGTTAATCTTAAATCGGTAAGTGTTTCAAAAGGACAAAAAATAGGTACTAAAGATTTAATTGGTACAGCTGACAGCGAAGGAGATTTTGAATTTCACTTATATAAATCAGATAATTCATTAGTAGAACAAGACCCAAGGTTGTGGCTTGCCCCTAATTAGATATTTCTGCATTTAATAGAAAACTAATTTATCTATATTTACGTTCTTCATATAAACACATCTCAATGTATAACGGTGTATTATTATTTTTAAATTTAGGTACTCAGGAAGTTGTCCTGATTATGTTTGCAGTACTCTTACTCTTTGGAGGAGAAAAACTTCCGGAATTGGCCAGAGGACTTGGTAAAGGGATCAGAGAATTTAAAGATGCTTCTGATGGGGTTAAGAGAGAAATACATAGAAATATTAATCAGCTTACCGCTGATGAAGAATTAAAACGTGAGGAAGAAATAGAACACATTAGCGAAGTATCAAATACTGCAGCTGTAAGTGTTGCGGGTGAAGAGGTAAAAGAAGCAATAGAACACATTAACGAAGTATCAAATACCGAAGTTGTAAGTGTTGTAGAAGAAGAGCTAAAAGAAGAAAAATTTAACAATAAAAATCAATAGAAAATGGGTTTAGGTGCTCCAGAAATTATTTTAATCGTATTAGCATTATTGCTTTTGTTCGGTGGTAAAAAGATTCCAGAATTAATGAGAGGAATGGGTAAAGGCGTAAAGGAATTTAAAGATGCGCAGAACGGAAATGAAAAGCCGGACTATGAAAAATCAGAGAAGTCTGAAGAAAAACATCTGTAAAATTTAATTTTTTCCTATTTTAATTAGGAAATTGTTAACCTTGAATGGCTGAAATAATTAATTTCGGGTATTCAAGGTTTTGTTTTATATAATGATTAAAGAAAATATCAAATCGTATTCTAAGTTTAGTACACTTCAGGCAGATCTAAAAAGCGGAAATATCACTGTAAAAGATTTAATAGCTTACTATACCCAAAGAATTAAGGATTACGCCCATTTAAATACTTTTCTCGAAATTTTTGAAGAGGAAGCTTTAGCAAGAGCTGTTCTTATCCAAGAAAAGATAGATAATGGCACCGCAGGTAAATTAGCGGGAATGATTATCGGTCTTAAAGACAATATCTCCTACAAAAATCATAAAATGTCTGCCTCCTCTAAAATATTAGATGGATATACAGCCGTTTACTCTGCTACAGTTGTAGAAAGAATTTTGGCAGAAGATGCCATTATTATTGGGAGATTAAACTGCGATGAATTTGCAATGGGGGCATCTAATGAAACTTCTTATTTTGGCCCTGTAAAGAATTTTGTAGACGAAACAAGAGTTTCTGGTGGTTCATCAGGTGGCTCGGCCGTTGCAGTGCAGGCAGATTTATGTTTTGCATCTTTAGCATCAGATACTGGTGGTTCTATTAGACAACCTGCCGCATTTTGCGGTGTAGTGGGCTTAAAACCTACTTATGCGAGAGTACCGCGATACGGTGTGGTTGCTTACGCTTCTTCATTTGACCAAGTTGGCCCAATAGCTAAAACTGTGGAAGATGCCGCCTTAATTTTAGAAGTGATCGCAGGAAAAGATAGTCATGATGCAACTTCATCTGCCCAAGAAGTGCCATCCTATTCCAAATTATTATTAAACCCAACTCCTAAAAAGATAGCTTACATTGAGGAAACTTTACACTCTGAAGGACTAGATTTAGAGATTAAGAAAAACGTATTAAAGCAAATCGAATCTTTAAAAGCTAAAGGACATACAGTAGAGCCAGTTTCTTTTGAATATTTAGATTATGTGGTAGCAACTTATTACATCCTCACTACTGCAGAGGCTTCTTCAAATTTAGCAAGATACGATGGTGTTCATTACGGTTATAGAAGTCCAGCAGCTACGGATTTAATGAGTACCTATAAAAAATCAAGATCAGAAGGTTTTGGTGATGAGGTAAAGCGTAGGATTATGCTGGGAACTTTTGTGCTAAGTGCAGGTTATTATGATGCTTATTATTCCAGGGCACAAAAAGTAAGAAGATTGATCAAAGAGAAAATGGATGCGATTTTGGAAGACTATGATTTTATCATTACGCCAACTACACCAACTCCTGCATTTAAAATTGGGGAACAGAACACAGACCCGGTGGTGATGTACCTTGCTGATATTTTCACTGTTGGTGCTTCATTAGCAGGTTTACCGGCAATATCCATCCCTTCTGGGAAAACGGAAGCCGGTCTGCCAATAGGGTTGCAAATTATTGGTAAGCAATTTAAAGAAACAGAATTGTTATCTTTCGCTAAATATTTTTGTGATCAGCCTCAACATATTTAATCATTAGGCTTTAGCCGAAAAAACCAAATCAATGAAAAGAGCTCTTGCAATTATCTGTGCTTTAATTTTTTTACTTGATTTAAAATCAACCGCTCAAAATAAGCTGAACGCTGAGGAGTCCAGAATTATCAGAAATCTGCTAAAGACAGACACTACTTTTGTTCCGGGAGACCTTAACTTGCAATTTGAACTTCTTAAGTATAACCCTAATCTCATTTATAAATATAGATTAGATTCTCTTCAATCAGCAGTTTCTTTAGATTATAACCCATATGTGCAGACATACATAGATGTTTTTTTGAATCAAAGAAGATCAGAAGTTGGTAAAATGGTGGGCTTGGGAGAATACTACTTTCCTATTTTTGAGAAGGCTTTAAATGCCTATCAAATTCCAGAAGAGTTTAAATATTTACCCATTATAGAATCATCAATGAATCCTTTGGCAGTTTCTAGAGTTGGTGCAACCGGTTTGTGGCA
>JBDSHZ010000112.1:0-7582 GCA_039918235.1 Pelobium sp. | reverse complement strand
ATGGTATTGCTGTAAGGTTTGAAGATTTGCAAAACAATGTCCGAGAGTTTAAATGTGTGGAAACTATTTTTGCGGGAAATTCATTTTCTAAAAAAATAAATACTGGAGAATGTTATAAAATCATGACGGGTGCGGCGGTGCCTCCAACTGCCGATGTGGTGATTCGTGTGGAAGAGACATTAGCGAAAAACGGAATTATCGAATTTTCAGGAGCTGATTTTAAACACCATCAAAATATTGCACAGCAAGGTCAGGACCTAAAGCGGAATGAATTAGCTTTAAAAGAAGGGTCTTTCATCAATGCGGCAATAATTGGCATGCTGGCTTCTTTTGGGAAAGCTAAGGTTTTTGTTCAAAAATTACCATTAATAAACATCATCACCACAGGAAACGAAATTTCTGAGTTGAATGATGAGATTTTACCAACACATATCTATAATAGCAATAAATATGTTTTAAAATCGCTGTTGAAACAAAATGGAATTCCAGTTCAGAACTGTGTACACATTCCAGACGATTTAGAGACCTTAAAAAGTACTGCTAAAAATTATTTAGCGACAGATATCCTGATTTTAACCGGAGGAGTTTCTGCAGGTGAAGCTGATTTTATTCCAGAAACTTTAAATAGTTTAGGAGTAAAGGAACTATTTCACAAAGTTGCTATCAAACCTGGTAAGCCAATTTGGTGCGGAACTTTAGGTCAAACAATGGTTTTTGCTTTGCCCGGAAATCCATTTTCTTGTTTAGTGACTTTTAAGTTATTTGTGGAATTTTATATAAAAACATGTTTGGGATTAAATGTCAGTGAAATGGATGAAATTCCAATAAATTTCGACAGGATTAAGAAGTCTAACTTAGACGAGTTTTTTCCAGTAAATTTCAAAAACGGTCTGTTAAATAAAATTGATATCAACGGTTCTGGTGATGTCAGATTAGGCTTTGCGTCAAATGCTTTGGCAATGCAGCAAGCTCCAATGAAAGAGATTAAAAGAGGAATACCTATTTCTTATCTCCCCCTTTAATTATTTCACATTCAACTTCATTAATTATAAAACATCTGTTTTACTGAGCACTTCTTTCAAAGCTCAATAGGTCTCCTTTTCTAAAAAAAAATATTTAAGGTGTTCTATTTTAAATTGAAAAACGTTTTCTGTATAAAAATTCTAAATTATAATATAAAATTTAAAATTTTTTTATATTATTAATTACATAAAATGATTAATTATACTTAAAAGTGTATTATTTTAATATGTTTTACCAAAAATATAATAAAAATTTTATGATTTTAACTGATTTTAATTACAATTAATTCAAAAACACTAATAATTATCATTTGTAAATTAATAATTTATTTAAAAAACAGTTTAATTTTGATATTAATCATATAAATAGCTTATTTTATTATAAATATTATGCTTTTTATCCCATATTAAATATATTTATCATAACAAATTAATTAAAAGGAATTGAAAACATGACTTAATAAAAATAAAAAAACCCCAACCAGATTGCAGTCATAATTGGGGCTAAAAAGTATCGAATTCACTAAAAACTCAAAACTTGAACAAATGTATCGAAAATTTAAACTAATCAACAAACTGGCAGTTTTCGGAATTATTGCCTTATGTGGTAAACAGGCCAACGCTCAATTTAGTTTATCCGGTGAAATTAGGCCCAGGGCCGAATTCAGAAACGGATTCAAAACCTTAAACACATTAACAAGTGCTCCGGCACTCTTTGTAGAGCAACGTACCCGATTAAATTTTGGTTATGTTAAAGATAAACTGAGCTTTAAAGTTGCTTTACAGGATGTAAGAACTTGGGGAAATACTGCTCAAATCTATAAAACAGATCCTTCCTTAATCAATCTATTTGAAGCTTATGGAGAATATCAGTTCAATAAGAAGTTTGCCATGAAAATTGGTAGACAGGAACTTAATTATGATAATGAAAGGTTTTTAGGTGTATTGGATTGGGCACAACAAGGAAGAAGTCATGATTTGGCAAAATTTACTTATAAAGATTCTTTGGGCTTTTCCGCTCATGCCGGTTTTGCCTTTAATCAGAATATTGGTGCTGAACCCACCAAGTTGAACAGTACTTTCTACAATGGAACTGCAAACTATAAAACTATGCAATATATATGGTTGCATAAAGATTACAAATCAGGGAAATTTTCTTTTCTTTTCTTGAATGATGGCCGGCAAAAAATAGATTCTACCACCGCTTTTAAACAGACTTTTGGCTTATATGCAGAGCAAACCATTAATGCATGGAAACTTCATGAGGAGGCCTATTATCAAACCGGTAAAACCACTGCTTCAAAAAATGTAAGTGCCTATTTATTGTCTTTCTCAGCAGCGTTACCAAAAGTTTTTGCAGCTCCTGAGTTAGGATTTGATTATTTATCAGGAACCAAATCAACATCTACGAAAGAAAATGCTTTTGACCCCGCTTTTGGGACCAACCATAAGTTTTATGGACTTATGGATTATTTTTATGTAGGCAACGGATTTGGACAAGGAGGAAGAACAACAGGTTTGATAGATGTTTATCTAAATGCTAAACTTAAAACCGGAAAAAAGTCATTGGTTTTACTCAATATTCATCAATTCAATACTCCTGTTGATGTGTTTTCTGGAACCACTAAATTATCCAGTTCCTTAGGACAGGAATTGGATGCAGTTTATAATCTCAATATCTACCAGAGTGTGAGTTTAAAAATCGGTTATTCCCAATTATTCTCCACTAAAACCCTAGAGGCAATTAAAGGAATCACCAATCAAAAAGGACCAAACCAGTGGGCTTGGACCATGCTCACTTTCTCACCAACTTTTATTTAACAATTGCTCATCTTTTAAATTGTAAGATTATGAACATTTCAACTCAAAAACCTTTAAATAAGCTCAATATATTTTCTTTAAAAGGAGTGCAGATGCGCACTTTTCATACCACATGGCTCATGTTCTTTGTGTGCTTTTTTGGTTGGTTCGGTTTAGCGCCGTTAATGCCAACCATCAGGGCAGAAATGGATTTAAGCAAAGCCCAAATCGGAAATATCATCATTGCTTCGGTTGCTTCTACCATTATAGCCAGGTTATTGATCGGCAAACTCTGCGATATTTTTGGTCCGCGTAAAACAGCTGTATGGTTACTGATTATTGGTTCAATCCCTGTTTTTTTAGTGGGTTTGGCTCACAGTTATGAAACTTTTCTGATGTTCAGATTAGCCATAGGTGTAATTGGAGCATCCTTCGTAATTACACAATATCATACTTCAATGATGTTTGCGCCAAACATTAAAGGTACTGCAAATGCAGTGACCGGCGGTTGGGGAAATTTAGGCGGTGGGGTTACCAATATGGTGATGCCATTGATTTTTGCGGCCATTGTTGGCTTTGGATTTACTTCTGCGGAAGCTTGGAGATATGCCATGATTATACCTGGAGTAATGCTTTTGGGTACTGCTTTTTTATACTGGAAATTCACTAAAGACACTCCTCAAGGAAACTTTGATGAAATTGGTCATTCAAGAGCTGAAGCAAAAAAAACAGATTGGTCTGTTTTGGCCGATTGGAGAGTTTGGGCTTTGACATTAGGTTACGCCATGTGTTTTGGGATGGAAATTACCTTTGATAATGTGGCATCCCTTCACTTTGTAGATACTTTTGGATTGACACAGGCAAGTGCAGGTTTTTGGGCCGGTGTTTTTGGTTTGATGAACCTGTTTGCAAGAGCTTTGGGCGGGATTGTTTCTGATAAGGTGGGCGTTAAATTTGGAATGAAAGGAAAAGGCATGTTGTTGGCATTGATGCTATTATTAGAAGGATGCGGATTGATTCTATTTGCACAGGCCGGTTCTTTTGTTTTCGCCATTATTTCCATGCTCACATTTGCCTTGTTCTTAAAAATGTCTAACGGCGCAACATACGGGATTGTACCCTTTGTAAATGAAAAAAATGTGGGTTTAATCAGCGGGATAGTTGGGGCTGGTGGAAATTTAGGAGGAATGGCTTTAGGCTTTCTTTTCAAATCAGAATCCATTTCTTATGTACAAGCTTTCCAATACATAGGAATAGCCGTCATCGTGGTTTCCTTCATCATCTTTATCACGCGTTTTACTGTCAAGGAAGAATCAGAACCTTCCGGAGATCTATTGTATGATTTATCAGAATGATTTGGTTTAGTATGGAAAATGCTCTTCTTGAAATTTATTTCTTGAAGAGATTTTCTTTTAAATTTTGTTTGAATGTTTAAAAAAAAACCTGTTGATCAATTTCCTTCCACTTGCTGTTATTGCGGCGTAGGCTGTGGCGTGGTAGTTAATAAAGAGAAAAATGGAGATTTAACTTTAATAGGAGATATTGCACATCCTTCAAATAAGGGAATGCTGTGCAGTAAAGGTTTGAATTTACATTATACCGTAAATGATAAATCTGATAGGCTTACGCATCCTCAAATGCGTTACAATAAAAACATGCCTTTGCAAAATGTTTCATGGGATGATGCTTTGGACAGAACCGCTGCTGTTTTTAAAACCTTCATCAATAAATATGGGCCAGATTCCGTGGCTTTCTATGTCTCTGGACAGTGCTTAACAGAAGAATATTATGTGGTGAACAAACTGATGAAAGGCTTCATTGGGAGCAATAATATAGATACCAATTCCCGTTTATGTATGAGCAGCGCTGTGGTAGGCTATAAAATGGCTTTGGGGGAAGACAGTGTGCCGGTTTGTTATGATGATATAGAGCTGGCGGATTGTTTTTATGTAACTGGCGCAAACCCTGCATGGTGCCATCCCATTTTATGGAGAAGAGTGGAAGCTCATAAAGCCGCGCATCCTGAAGTGAAAATTATTGTGGTTGACCCAAGAGTGACCAATACCTGCTCCATTGCTGATTTACATCTACAACTCAACCCGGGAACAGATGTCACACTTAATCACGCCATTGGAAGGTGCTTGATAGAAAACGGATCAATCCATTTAAAGTTTATTGAAGGTCATACCGAAGGTTTTAAAAAATATAAAGAAGTTGTTTTTTCTAAAACTTTAGAAGAATCGGCGAAAATTTGCGGTTTGGCTGTGGCCGATATAAAATTAGCCGCAAAATATATTGCGGCTTCAAAAGGTTATATCAGCATGTGGACCATGGGGCTTAACCAGAGCAGCATGGGTGTTGATAAGAATTTAAGTCTCATCAATTTGCACCTTATTACAGGGAAGATTGGGAAGCCGGGTTGTGGGCCTTTTTCTTTAACTGGTCAGCCAAACGCCATGGGAGGTAGAGAGGTTGGCGGCTTATCCAATATGCTAGCAGCGCATAAAAATCTGGATAATCCTTTACATCGAAAAGAAGTTCAGGATTTTTGGAGTGGTGGGGAGATCAATTCTAAACCTGGTTTAACAGCCACAGAAATGTTTGATGCTTTAGAAAGTGGCACTTTAAAAGCCATTTGGATCATGTGTACCAATCCACTATTGAGTTTGCCTAATGTGCGTAAAGCAGAGGCTGCGCTCAAAAAAGCCAAATTTGTAGTGGTGCAGGAAATCAGCAATAAATCAGAATGTTTGGCTTATGCTGATGTGATTTTGCCAGCTGCAGCTTGGGCAGAAAAGGAGGGAACCATGACCAATTCAGAACGTAGGATTTCCTATCTCCCCAAAATTGTGGACGCCCCAGGTATTGCCCTGCCAGATGCAGAAATCATTTGCAGATTTGCTCAAAAAATGGGTTTTATTGGATTTGATTATCAAAATCAAGAAGAAATATTTTTAGAGCATGGACGCTTAACAGCAAACACCAATATTGATATTAACGGACTCACTTATGCTATTTTAAAACAAAAGAGAACCATTCAATGGCCTTATCATAAAAAAGAAGGAATTGGAACAAAGCGTTTGTTTATTGATCATCAGTTTTATACAGCATCAAAAAAAGCTAATATTTCGCCCGTTGCGGATGTTTTTAAAAGTGAACGTCCTAGTTTTGATTATCCTTTTATCCTCACCACAGGAAGAATTAGAGATCAGTGGCATACCCGTTCAAAAACTGGTAAAGTAAATAAACTTAACCAGCACATCAAACAAGCTTTCTTGGAAATTCATCCGGATGATGCTTTTAGATTGAATTTGGGAGAGGATGAGGTAGCACTTGTTAAATCTAAATGGGGAGAGGTGCGTGTAAAGGCTAAAATTACGGATGCTATAAAACCGGGCGTAGTTTTTTTACCGATGCACTATGGCAAAATATTAGGAAACGATCTTAATAGGGTCAATAACCTAACCAGCCCTTTGGTAGATGAAATTTCTAAAGAACCCGATTTTAAGTATTGTACCGTTCATGTTTCAAAATATGAAAAACCAAAACAGCGCATTGTCATTGTAGGTTCTGGCGCAGGTTCTTTTGGCTTTGTGAAATCTTATCGTGAAATCAATACTGAAGATGAAATTACAGTTTTCAGTAAAGAGAACTTGCCTTTTTATAACAGGGTAATGTTGCCAGATTATATCAGTGGGGAGCAAAAATGGGAGCAGTTGGTTAAAATGACGGATGAAGAAGAGCCTTCTTATAATATCAGTTTTAAACGTGGGGTAGGCATTGCTAAAATTGACCGTGAAAATAAATACGTGGTAGATGATTTTGGAAGAAAAACAGCTTATGATGTTCTCATTTTGGCAACAGGAAGCAGGGCAACCATCCCAAAGAATGTTCCTAAACTTTCGGGCATCTTTTCTATGCGTAGCCGTAAAGATGCGGATGATTTTAAAAAACATCTCCTGAAGGAAAGTCATGTGCTCATTATAGGTGGCGGGCTTTTAGGTTTAGAAATGGCAGCTTCGTTAAGAGAATTAGGTGTGCAAATTACTATAGTTCAAAGAATATCACGCTTTTTAAGTCGGCAATTAGACATGTTAGGCAGTCAGCTTTTACATGAAGAAATGGTAGAACAGGGTTGTGATATTTACTATGATGACGAGGTAGAGCTTTTTTACGGCCGCTCTAAACTAACAGGTGTAGGGTTAAGAAGTGGGAGAAAAATAAATTGTGATGCGGTAATTTTAGCGATAGGTACAACCCCAAATATTGAGTTAGCAAAGGATTGTGATTTGGCTTACAAAAGAGGTGTTTTGGTAAATGAACGCTTACAAACCAGTGATGAAAATATTTTCGCCATTGGTGAAATAGCGGAGTTTGAAGGCACATTATATGGGATAACTGTGGCAGCTGAAGAGCAAGCGGAAGTGGTTGCAAAATATCTGCATGGAGATATTGCAAGTGTTTACAATGGCAGTACCTTCATGAACATCATTAAAATTCATGGGTTTGATTTATGCAGCATCGGGATTCCTGAATGCCCGAATGATCAAGATTATGAGGAGATAGTTTTTATAGATAAAGCAAAACGTTACTATAAGAAATGTATCATCTATAAAGATAAATTGGTGGGCACTATTTTGATCGGTGATAAAAATGAATTTCAGGAATTTAGAGCGTTAATATCAAAAAAAATAGAGCTTAGCGATAAAAGATTACAATTATTACGAAGTGGCAAAATCCCTGAACCTGTAATTGGGAAA
>JBDSHZ010000111.1:0-25179 GCA_039918235.1 Pelobium sp. | reverse complement strand
TTTACGCAGCAGCTTTTCTTTTTCTTCGGCCCTTCTGGTATGTTTATTAGCATCACTCATCTATTTACTAAATTTATTAGCAAATATAAAAGATTTGATACAGTAGTTGGTCTTTTTTTAAGCTTTTCAATTTTTATTTGTCACTAAAAAATTTAAAGAAAAATACCGTATTTCTGGTATTTTTCTTTAAATACAAACGATGTAATTTTAGAGAAACAAATCTTAATTATCATGAAAAAATTAATCTTATTCGTCATTTTATTAATCCCTTGTTTAATGGTGCAGGGCCAAGAAAGTTTCAAGAAATATTATAGAATACCTAATCAGATTGGAGGCATTAAATTACAACGGGATACTATTTCAAAGTTTAAAGACATGACTCAACACGATAGAGATAGTATTACTGGTCTTTATCCTCTTAATTCGAAAATTAAATACACCATTTCTCAGAAAATAGAAGGTAAAGATGCGATTTTGAAAAAAGTAATAACAGTTGATTCATCTTTTTATGCAATGCAAAAGGTAACCAAACAAATAAATGTTGAAGAAGACTCCTTAAAAGGGAATGTGAAATTTGAAAAGGATAAGATTACTGTAAATGCTTATCTAAAAGGAGTCAAAAAAGATTCTGTATCCAGGCTGCCGATTATGTTTTATACTTTGGAGGATAGGCAATCCATTAAGTTGAAATTTGGAGAAATTACGGTTTCCACTTTAGCAATTCCTTTAAAATATAGATTTGGAAGTGATAATGTAGGTAGGAAGAGTGAGTATAGTACTGGGTTCAACGGTAATCTGGTATTAGGATATAGCTTTGGCAACACGCGATTTTTTTATAGGAAAGATGTAGAAAATGTAACCAACATATCCAAATTCACTTTGGCTATATTATTTGGAGCTGCAACGGTGGAACTGAATAATAGCAACACTTCACTAAGTAGTGCCCCATTACCAACTGAAACAACCATTGTTAAAGGTTTGGGCAGTATAGGAGGTGGGTTTACCTATTCTTATAATAAAATAAATTTAGGCTTATTTTTAGGTGTAGATAGGGCATTAGGTATGATGCTGATAAATGGAATTATAATAAAAAGCCTTGGGTAGGTGTGGCTATTGGTTATTCTATTCTAAATCTATAATAAATTTTACAAAATTTAAAAAAGAGGGTTGACCCGGACGGCACAACCCCCTATCTACCTATGAAACATGCCCTTAGCACAGGGCTGATATAAAGCTAGAAAATATTTATTTAAGTAACAAAATTTTATTGCACCTTAAGATGCGGATTATTGGGACCGAAAAGACTTGTACTTTTTAGGGATTACCCATCCCTTTTATTTGAGCGTTCCAGGGGCGCATGCTAATAGCTGGAACAGCTTGGATAGCATAGCGAGTTATTGACATTTGTAAAGTAATGTTTAAAGTTTACAAGAGATTTTTGTCATTTTACAAGTAAATATTGTCACTTTTGTAAAGTAATTTGAAGTAAATTTTGTTACTCCGCTAGAACTATTCAATTGTCAATATGCGCATCAGCTTCTCAGGTCATGAAACATTTGTTTGTCGCCAATTTTGGTTGAAGAAAGGTTACGATTACCTGCAACAAGAAAAATCCTTTTCCGATGATGATGCCGTAGTCCATCTTGGTGTTGGTAAAAATATGACCACTGCCATTCGCTTTTGGCTTAAAGGCTTTAATATCCTTGGAGAAGACCATACAATCACCACATTCGGAGAAAAACTTCTGTCACAATACGACCCCTATCTAGAAGATAATGCTTCGCTGTGGTTGTTGCATTATACCGTGATTAAAGAAGAAAGGGTCTTCATTTTCAATGCCTTCTTTAACCAGTTTTTAAAGGAAAAAAATGAGTTCACCAAACCTCAATTGATTGCTTTTTTGAAAAGAAAGACCGAGGAAGCAGGATTGAAGCATTTTAGCGATAAAACTTACGATTCTGATGCCAATGTATTTTTAAGAACTTACAACCGAGCAAATGATGGTAAGGCAGATATAGAGGAAGAAACAGCAAACCTATTGGTGGAGCTAAACTTGATACGGCCATTTACAAGGAACGCTTTGGATGGTAAATCGGTACAATGGTTTAGGGTAATTAGGGAAAGCAGAGATGACTTACCCCGTGAGATTTTGTCTTATAGTATTCTTGATACTTATGGTGATCATTCCCAATCCATTGCATTTAAAGATTTGTTAGAAGGCTTAAATTCACCCGGGAATATCTTCAGTTTAACAGAAAAAGGATTAGAAGAAAAACTGGTAGAATTGGCAGAAGTATGGCCAACAGCATATAATTATAATGAAACAGCAGGGAATAGGGTATTGCAGATTAAAACTGCAAGAGATAAATGGGAATTTTTAGATAATTATTATGGTTAAGCATTTTTCTCCTTCTCAAAATATACTCCTCAATAATTTTGATGTTAGCCAGTATACCATTACGCCAAACGTACAAGAAGTATTTGAGGCTATCGTTAGCAATTACGCCTCAGGGCTAAGGTCAATAAATTTAATTGGGGCTTATGGTACGGGTAAATCTACTTTCCTCAATGCCTTAACCTATCACTTAAATGAAGAAAAGGTTTTTGTAGAAGGCAAAGATTGGAGGAAATATAAACGGTTTGAAATTCTAAAATTAGTAGGGAACTACGATTCTATTATAGATAATGTCAAAGATTTAATTGGTTCATCTAGTGTGAAACCTGTTGCTTTGGTTAAAGATTTAGAAGTATTAATTAAAGCCGCTAACGCACAGGGACGAGGCTTTATCTTAATGATTGATGAGTTTGGTAAATTCTTAGAATATGCTTCCGCAAATGGGGCAGAAAAAGAACTGTACTTTTTGCAACAAATAGCCGAACTCATTAACAATGCGGAGTACGAAGCGGCATTTGTGACCACTTTACATCAAGATTTTTCTGCCTATGCCGTACAATTGAATAGTACCCAACGCAACGAGTGGATAAAAGTAAAAGGTAGGTTTAAAGAACTGACTTTCAACGAGCCTGTAGAACAGCTATTGCTTTTAGCAAGTAAAAGAATAGAAGCTACCCCTGATGAAGCCAAACAACAGCAAATTACCCAACTCATTCAAATTATTGGAGACGCTAAAGCTTTTTCTTTAAAAGACTATTTTGACCAAAAAATTGCCAATAAAATTTATCCGCTAGATTTACTTTCGGGAAGCGTATTGGCATTGGCTTTACAGCAATATGGACAAAACGAACGCTCTTTATTTACGTTCTTAAATACAGATAATTTTTATGGCTTGCATGAGTTTAATGAAGAACGACAGCACTTTTATGCCATAGCTAATGTTTATGATTATCTGAATTATAACCTCTATTCTTTTTTAAATTCTAAAGCCAATATCCATTATAATAAATGGGCCGAGATTAAAAATGCTTTAGAAAGAATAGAAGGTGAGGTAGATGAAAAAGACCACATCCTTTACCAAACTTTAATTAAAACCATAGGCTTGCTGAATATCTTCAGTCATGCCGGGGCAAAATTAGATAAAGAGTTTTTGGTAAAGTACCTAGAGCTTACAGGTAAACTTAAAGGAGTAGCGGAAGCAATAGAAAACTTGCAGCGGAAAAATCTGCTTTCCTATAATAAATATTCGCATCGCTTTTTCTATTCAGAAACTACCGTTGTTAATATTGATGATGCCATTAAAGAGGCCGGATTAGAAATCAGTAGGGCCAATAACATTGTTTCATTTTTAAACAGTTATTTCCCTTTAGCACCAGTAGCTGCAAAGAGGGCTTATTATGAAAAAGGTACGCCCCGTGTATTTGAATACAAAATCACCGATGCCCCTTATGCTGCTTCTACTCCAAGCGGTCAAGTAGATGGATTTATTAACCTCATTTTTAATGAGCAGGTAAAAGCATCAACTATTTTAGAAGCTTCTCAACATAATCCTGATGCCATTTTGTATGCCCATTTTTTAAGGGTAGAAGATATTCAACATGCCATAGAAGAGATAGAAAAGGCTGAAATAGCCAAAGCTAAATACCCTAACGATAAAATTATCAATAGAGAGCTGAGTGCAATCATTGAGATACAAAAGAGCCTTTTAAACTATTATTTGTACGAAGGTTTTTACGATTGGGACGCTGTGAAATGGTATTTTAGAGGAGAAGAAAGGACGTTTTTAAATAGCAAGCAGTTCAATGCTTTTTTATCGGAGATATCAGATGAAATTTATCCTTTAACGCCAATTTTCATTAGCGAATTAGCCAATAAGAGCAAATTATCTGGAACAATATCATCTGCAAGAAGACTATTGATAGAAGCCATATTAAGTGCAGAAAATGAAGAGGTCTTAGGTATTGATGGTTTTCCACCTCAAAAAAGTATTTACCTTTCCTTGTTGTTACAAACCGGCATCCACCAAAAAACAGCAGATGGTTGGGCGTTACAAGAAATAACTAACCCGGCTCAAGACCGTAATCAGTTTATTCCACTTTTTCAAACCTGTAATGATTTTATAGCCACTACAAGGGGAGCTAAGAGAAGTGTAGCAGACCTTTACGAATTATTAGAACAAGCGCCTTTTAAATTGAAAAGAGGTTTCCTAGACTTTTGGATTCCTATCTACCTGTTAATCAAAACAGATGATTTTGCCTTGTACGGAATGCATGGCTTTATCCCAGAAATAGATGCCGAGGTATTAGAATTATTAGTTAAAAATCCATCACAGTATAGTGTCAAAGCTTTTGATACCGAAGGGATCAAAGTGAAGTTGTTTAACGAATACCGCCATCTTTTAGCTTTAGGCGATGAGGATCATACCTCTAACGAAGCCTTTATTAAAACCATTGTCCCATTTATCAAATTTTACAAGGAGCTAAAGCCTTACGCAAAAAACACCAAACAACTCAGCAAGAAAACTTTGAAGGTGCGCAAAGCTTTAACAGAAGCCACCGACCCCGAGAAACTGTTTTTTGAAGATTTTCCAGAAGCTTTAGGTTATGATACCGTACAACTGACCAAAACACCTGAACTGCTTACGGCTTTCAGTGCCGATCTGCAGAATGCCATCCGTGAATTGCGAAGTGCTTATGATGAACTGTTAAACAAATTTGAAGGCATCATTAATTTCCTTTGGAACAAAGACTATACCTTTGCATTATATAAAGAACAGTTTAGGCAACGCTTTGAAACCTCTCTTAAAAAATACCTGTTACTGCCTTATCAAAAAACATTTTACGATCGCTTATGCTCTCCTTTAGAAGACCGTGGCGCATGGCTATCATCAGTAGCACAGGCAACCATAGGTAAAACCCTCGATACTATTAGCGACCAAGAAGTAGAACAGCTACAGGAGCGCTTTTTAAACTTGGTGAGGGAGTTAGACAACCTGAACGAGATGGCGCTGGAGAAAGTGAATTTAGAAGAAGAGCATGTGTACAAGCTAGAAATCACCATACCGGGTGAATCTATTAAACCTCAGACGATACGCTTGCCAAAAAAAGAAGACAGCCGTTTAGCAGCATTAGAAAATGACCTGAGTTTGTTATTGGAGAAAGAAGGGAAATCTTTTAAAATCGCTATCTTAGCTAATCTACTGAAAAAAGAAATCGAGCAAAATGGCAAATGATCCGGTTAGGCATGTATTAGGAATCTCAGGGGGTAAAGATAGTGCCGCATTGGCGATCTATATGAAGAACCTTTATCCAGAGATGGATATCGAATTTTATACTTGCGATACTGGTAAAGAACTAGACGAAACCTATCAACTGATTTTAAATTTAGAGTCAAAATTAGGGGTGACCATTGAAAAGCTTTATGCCAAAACTGCCGACCATGATAACCCTTTCGATTTCTACCATCAGCTGTATGGAGGTTACCTTCCTTCTTCTAATGCCCGTTGGTGTACCCAAAAATTAAAGATAGAGCCTTTTGAAAATTATATTGGCACCACGCCTGTCATTTCTTATGTAGGCATCCGTGGAGACGAAGACCGCGAAGGCTATATTTCTACTAAACCCCATGTGCAATCTATCTTCCCTTTTCGGGAAAACATCTGGAGCGAGGAAGTAATTGGTAGGATTTTAAAGAACGATAATCAGCAAAATATGCTGCATCTCTATAAAGATCAATTGAGCAATGCCTTATACCAAAGAGCCATCGATATTATTAAAACACCGTTGTCTTTTAGCTATAGCCAAGGGCAAAAATTAAAGGCTTTGATGGGCCTAGGAATCAAAGAATTTAACCATGTAGCTTTCCAATCTTTAAAAAGTAGCAATTTACCCATTGCCTTGGTAGATGATTTCCCTTTATTAAATAATGAGGATATCTTAGTACGTGATGATATCTTTAGAATCTTACGAGAAAGTGGGGTAGGTGTACCTGCATACTATGAAGAGATTGCTTACGAAGTAAATGGAAAAAAAGGAAATTATAATCGTAGTCGTTCAGGCTGTTTCTTCTGTTTCTTCCAACGTAAAATAGAATGGGTGTGGCTTTACGAGCAAAATCCTGCTAAATTCTTTTTAGCGACAGAATATGAAAAAGACGGCTATACTTGGATGCAAGATGAGCGTTTAGAGGATTTGATTAATCCCGAACGTATTGAACAGATTAAAGAAGAATTTATTAAAGCCCAAGAGCGCAATAAAAAGAATAACAAATCAAATAAACTGATTGATATTTTAGATGCCGAAGAAGATGGGTGTTTGGCGTGTTTTGTGTAATTTTATAATCTAATATGGCATACGATCTTGACTTTGTGGAAATGGCAGAAGTTAAATTTCATGTCAGAAAATTTTTTCTTCATCCTAAATCATGGGAAGATCCTGTAAATCAAATTTCTTTCTCTATAAACTGGACATCCGTAAAATTCGAAGAAACTAATAAGGATTCCATACCGCGGAGTAAAGGGGTTTATGCCTTTTCTGTAAAGCCTGAGTATTTAGGGTTATTTGAAACCAATTATCTTTTTTATATAGGTAAAACTAATAGAACACTACGGGAAAGGTTTGCTGAATATGTAGCTGATGCGAAAGGAAAAGGTAAACCGAGAGCAAAGGTATTCCATATGATGAAGATGTTTTCAGATTATCTTCATTTCAATTTTGCACCACTTAATACAACTTTAGAAGTAAATTTAGCAGAAGATCAATTGATTAATACATTTGTACCTAATGTGAATTCTGTTGTAGCAAAAGCTAAAATCAAACCTGAATATCAGAACTTATATGAGTAAGTTAAGAAAAATAGATTTGCCTTGTCTTAAAGGTAAAATGGGAGATTGGTTCTATTACGTAACTATTCTGAAATTTGATGAGGTAGCAAAGCGAGTTAGGTTGCCACGAGAAATCAGCGCAAAATATGAGGATGAAAATTTAAAGTTAAGCGAATGGATTCAACGAGATATTGATGATAGAAGGATTGATCCTATCGTCAATTATTTAAAAACAGAACAACGGTTTTTTAATAGCTTAATTCTTGGGATTTATGACGGAAAACCATCTTGGCATGATATAGAGTTCACTAAATCCGATTACAACGCTGATGAAGACGATATTGATTATTTTTCTAGAACTTTTGGAATTCTCAGTTTAAGTGGTGGTGAATCAATATTTGCTATTGATGGGCAACATAGAGCAAAAGCAATCAGAGCAGCTGTCACTAGTGATCCATCACTTAAAAGTGACGAAATAGCTGCTATTTTTATAGCTCATAAAGCAACAGTTGAAGGCAATATGCGGACTAGACGTCTTTTTTCAACTTTAAATAGATATGCAAAACCTGTAAGCCAAGCAGAAACTATTGCTTTGAGTGAAGATGATAATAGTGCAATTATCACGAGAAGAATGGTTGATTCATTTCCATTGATAAAAAATAAGATACTCACAAATAAGAATAGAGCAATTAAACCCGAAAATTCTACCGACTTTACGAATATCATGGTATTATATGACTTAGTAAGGTGGTATTTGACTAATTCATCTTTGGCAAGTTTCAAAACGCTTGGAAAGCCTGCAAAGGAATATAGTGAGACGAGAGAGTCAGAAAATGAGTTGATTAAAGATCAAAAAAAGTTTGAAAATCTCTTTACCAGATGTGTTAAGGAAAGTAGCGAATTGAAAAACTTTTTTGGAGGTCAGCCAGTCAACAGAAAAGACAAAAAAACATCTTTAATATTTAGACCGATTGGTCAATACGTTTTTATCTCAGTCTTAAAGATTGCGCAAGAACATCGGAAATTACAAAAAGCAATTACCTTTTTTGATAAAACAAATTTTAGCTTGAGTAGTCGCCTTTGGAATAAAGTCTTTTATGATGCAAACACTAGCACAATTATACCTGATAAATCAAGACAGCGATTTGCTATTATACTTATCGTAGAACATTTAGGTATACCAGTGAAAAGAACTGTAAAGGATATTGAGATTTTGAAAACATTTACATCACTTAGAAAGCATATTAATAGTTAGTGCTGATTTAAAACTAATTCTATTAGATATTTACTAAAGTATATCGTATAGACATATAGAAGATAAAATACCTTATATCGCTATTCTTTATTCTAATTGATTAGAAGCACCCAGTTTTTACCAAAGTATTTTCACTACCTTTATAGTATGGAAAAAATTCAATTGTTAGAAACTTTAACGACGATAATTAGTAATCTTTTAGTTATTTTTGATTGGTTAAAGAGTTCCTTTTTATCATTAAAAGAACAGGGATTAACTTTAAAAACAATTTAAATTTACCAGATAAATTACTATATTTAACTATCAGTTAATATAAACTTTGACAATTCCTCCTTAAAATTATCTATTTCTAAGCTTTTATTACGCAGACTACATCTTAAAATCTCTTTAAGTTCAATTAAAACTTTATCCAACCCTAAAATTTTTTCATTAAAAGGATCTTGACCTCGTTTCTCTAAATTTACATTTATTAAAATATGGTTTTTAATCTCGCTATATCCCAGCGCTTCTAATAGATCGTTCTTAAAGTAGTATTCCATCACACCATCAACTGTAACAATCACCTTCATTTTATGTTTAAAAATTTCTCTCTTAATTATTGAAAGACTACGGTTATAATTGGTGTTGTCCACGGAATATTTAAGTAGATAGATTGAAAAACTCAATTCCCCAATTATGGGTGAAAAGTGGGTTTCTTCAAATTTCTGATGCACATATCTATTATCCGGCTTATTTAAGATGCTATTTAAGCCAAAAACCTCCCGTTCTAAGTGAATATCTTTTGGAAATCTAGATTCTCTATCTACAATAAGGTAGGGAGATTTCGGTTTAAAGTATAATTCCTCTAAGCTTCTTTTTAAATCTCTAGAAATTACAGACCTGCTACTTGAGGGAAGTTTGTAAGAATAGAATTTAGATATGGAACCAGTTGCAAAGGCAGTATTAAACAAATTTAAGTTTAGACTTTTATCCGATTTAAAAAAAGGCATTTGAGTATTTGGGCACCATATAGATAGCGTGTTTTTTTCTTTACCTCTTTTAAATAGAAAAAACTTCACGATATTTTTTTCTTTCTGTGCTACTAATAAATAACCTAAGCCACCACTGTGAATAATAGGCGAAATATAATTTTTCAGAAAATCATTTGTAACCGAGTGAATTTTTTCAAAGGGTTCATTAATCCAGGCGCAATAAATTGATATTGAAGGAGTATTTAAATCTCCATCAGCAAGGATTTGCAAATCATTAGATTTAGAAGAGGTAGCTTTTGGATAGGTTAAGCACTCATGCAGATATTTCGCTAGTGGCATTAATGGTTTAAGTTTATCCTCTAATAAAAATCCATTATCAGATAAATTTAGATGAATAATTCGCCAATTTTCATCATTGAAAATATTATGCTGTTTAAGCAATTCAGCTAAATCTTTTTCATTATGGCATTTAAATAGTTCATAAAATAGTTGTTCATTATTCATGATAAATTAAAGTGAAGATGTTACTTTGTCTTTTTTAATTCTGTATAAAATCATCTTGCCAATCCATATGTTTATCAATTAAAATTAACGCTTAAACAGCCTTTCCGAAAAATTCGGTCTATCCATTTCGTATTTTCCACCACCCAAAAAAACTATCCATCGATATAGAATTTGAATGTTTTCGGTGATCTCCCAACGGCGAGGCAAAGGAACATTTGCACAATGCTCATGTATCCAAGCTTTCGCTTCTCCAAAATATATTTCTTTTTCATCATCTAAATTTTTCAAAAATGCTTTAATGAATGGGTGACAAAAAAACGAAGAAGTTAATCTTTCCTTAAATTCAGCTATAGATAATTCGAGAGGCAGTTGATATAATGCCAAATCATGAATAAAGCAATTTAATTCAACTTCACTAGCTCTCATTTGATTTAGATATATTTCAAAAAGTGTTGCCACACTATGAGTTAACGGCAAGGAAGAAATAAGGAAGTCTTTGTCTGGAGACTCTGTTTTAATATTGAAATCTGTTTCATTTGGGAAGTTTTTAATTTTCTCAGGTAGTTGATTTTTGAACTGCTCATAAATATGATCAGTGATTAAAATACTTTCGTTTTCAATACGATTAAAGTACAATCGATCAGCAATTGTTAGATTATCAATAGTTGTAGCGAGTTCGTAATTGTAGTTTGATGTTTCAGGATGATTTAATGCTCTTTGTGAAATATTAGCACTACCGATAAAAGCACTAGTGTAATTGTCTACAAAAGCTTTTAAATGAAGCCGTGGGTTGCGATAGAGTGTAATACCTTGTTCTTTTAAATAAGGATAGATTTCTAAATCACTAGCGCCATATATAATATCTTTTGCTTCCCATCTGACAAAAATGGCCCTACAATTTATAGTTGTAGTTAAAATCGATGTAAGGGTGTTAATTTTAATATAAGGGGTAAAAATGAATAGATTACTAGAATTTTTCACAAATTCTAACAAGTTATGATAAAGATTTACACCGTTTCTAGATAACTTCATCATTTCTGAATTTTTCGATATCTTCTATAGTTACTTTTATATCATTTTCTTGTAGATAATTGTTCAAATGTATTCCAACGTATGTTCTGAAATTATCAAGATTTCTTCGTTTGTCGTTGTCGTTATCAAAATGGGTGTTTTGTTCCCAAGCTAAGCTACTGATAAACAATTCTATAGCTGTTAAAGCAGATTCAAATTTTGTATCTCTGAATGCACTCATTATATTGTTATAAAAATCATGATTAGTATTGATAGAGATCACCAAGAATCCTCTTACTTCTGTATAAGACCAAAGTTGATCACTTCCTTCTATGGGGCAATAAATAATACATCCTCTTACTAGGGATTTATCAAATTTATTAACTGCATGCTCAATACTTTCCTCAGGTAAGTTTCTAAATTTATCTTTAAGTGCAGTTATTAAGTCCTGCTTTTGATCCTCATCAAATCTTCCTGTACGTTGTTTATCTGTGTTTTTTATTGCCTGAGATGTAGAATCTGTGCCGGTTGGGAAAGGAGTTCCATCATCGTCATTGCCCTGTTTAATAAATTCTTCGAATTGTTTTGCCTGTGTAGAAAGAACTTTTGTAAGAGCATTTATAGCTTTATTAATTTTCGAGGAAATTTCAAACCAAAGCTTTTCTCTTGCTTGTTGCAATGATGCGGTATGTTTGTCAAACCCTAGGGAAGATTCATCATCAACTGTTCTATTGAATTTAATACCTTGCTTAGTATTTGATACCCCTAATAATTCATCCGCTTCTGGATCAAAGTCAATTTCTATTGACCACCAACGATTATTTTCTGCTGAAATATTATAAAATCCATAATGACCAAAGGAGATTTCCCTTTGATGTCTGGTGAAATAAATATTTCCATTTTTCATTTTCTCACCATAGACAGCCCCAACTTTTGTCTTCCCACCTTCACGTATGCCGGGCTTTTGAATATTTATATTCGCATGGGAAGATTTAATGCGGAAATCATAGATTCTACCCTTCCACTCAAATTTATGTACAAATGAATAATCTTCATATTTAATATTGGTTGGGATACTTTCATTATCAGCTAGACCATTAACAAATTTGCCATAATAAATTGCTGGATCATTCTTTTCATCAAGTGATTCATCTCTAGCAGATGCCATTCTTAAAGCCTTAGTTATATAAGCATTTGGAGTAAGGAACAATGGGTCATTTAGAACAACACTGTTCAAACTCTGCTTTATATACGTATCATCACTTTCATTATGAAGGTATATTGCAAGTTCTATTTTACAACCTTTTGCAAGGTAGTATCTAAATAATCTTCCTAAAATACTTTCAGACCTCTTATATAAAGTTTCAGCATATTGACGATCTAAACGGTCACATTCTTTCCAGCTGACTAGAGTTCCTCTCTCTTTATTTAGTATTACATCAATCTCTGAAAAATAAGCAGGCAATGGGCTAAGAATGCAATCTTCTAATTCAGTAGAACTATTATCAACCAAATGTTGAATATCTAATTGTTTAAGATGCCAATCACCTATAACTTGCTTTGAGAAAACATTTACCTTTTTACATTGACTGATAGAAGAATTTGGTAATCCCATCCCAAATTTGCCTATTTTCTTTTTTTCCATCACTTCTTCCATATCATCATTTGTTCCGTAAGCAAATGTTAAACAATTATTCAAAGTTGCAAAACCCATTCCTATACCATCATCAGAAAAAATAATCTCATCAATATATTTTCGGTTTTGAGGATCCCTTTTCTCAATAGATGTTATTCTTACTGTATTTGATTCTGCGTCAAAAGAATTATCAATTATCTCAGCAAAAGCATAGCTTGTGCTTTGATAATCTGACGATCTCATTCTCTCAATAAATTTTGGTGTAATAATGTTAGTTGCCATAATATTTATATTTTATCCCATGAGCCTTGATAGTAATTGTATAAAAAGGATGTTCCTGGGAAATTAATTAAGTTATCTTTTATATTTATAATTGTATTTAAAGAATTACCACCATTTTTTGGACCTCGCAAAGCTCTGCCAAGAATTTGACTGATTAGATTTGGGGAATTTATTGGTCTTGCAATAATAACTTTATTTATATTCGGGAGATCAATGCCAGTTGAAAGAATGTCTAGATTGATTAAAATATTGTACTTTTTCTCCTTGAATTCATTTAGGATGTCTATTCTGTCTGCCTGTTCAATATCTCCAATAATATATTTAGCGTTTATACCAATGCTCCTACAAAGTATTAAGAGGGCATAAACATGATCTAAAGTACAAGCAAAAACTACTGTTGATTCTTTTGCTTCATCAGCTAGTTTAATTTGATCTAATATTTTCCGATTTCTTTCACTATTGCTTGCTAAATCATCCAGAACTCTATCTTCTGAATTTTCATTTGAAGAGGCTCCCGTTTCTAGTAGTTGGGTCTTCAATGTTGCCAAATAACCTCCCTGTTGAAGGTATGTAATTACATCTTCAATTGGTTCCCAATTAGAATTTCTAATTGAGATCTTGTCTGATGAGTAAAGAGATATTAGAGATTGCGTGGTTTCATAATCTTTCGACCCTGGTGTTGCCGAGAGACCCATGATTTTTATAAATGGGACATCTCTAAATTGGTTGATGCAAGTAAAATATGTTTCTGCAATTGAATGATGGGCTTCATCAATAATTAATAAATCTGTGTTAGTTATTAAATGTTTAACAGATTGAAATGAAGTATGATTAGGATTATTTAAAATTGAATAAAGTTTATCAAAACCAGCAAACACCACTCCACCATTTTCTTTAATGAAATCTGGTTGAAAATCTTTAAACAACCTAAATGCATTTATTTCATGGTCACCACGAATTTTCCATAATTTCTTAAAGGAAACAAGTGCTTGCTCTGCTAACTCATTTTTATCTACAAGCCACACGATGAATTTTTCAGCGATCGGTTGCTGATTTTCATTTATAAGCCTTGGTTTTCTCATTAGATCTGTAACACATTCTAATGCTGTATAAGTTTTACCGGCCCCAGTAGGCATCTGAACAAAAAATGACTTCTCGAATTTATGATTTAGCCTAGACATCACTTCGTCTTTGACTCTTTTTTGATAATCATGTAGATAGCCAAGTATTTTAATTTCTTCTCCGAACTTTGCAGAAATGATTTCTTTTGCCTCACGATTATCGTTTATTGGTTTATAATAAAACAAACTAGTAACTTCCAGAAAATCAACAAAAAGCTTGCTCTTAAATATATTATATCCGTATCCAAAATAATTTATCAGTTCTTCGTATGCCTTAAAATCCTTTGATGGAGATAAATCAGCGTTTTTACATAAATTCCCAGCTTCTGATAATGAAAGAGAATTGATAATTCCAATTCTTATTTCTTTATTGTTTAAAAGTAAGGTTCCGTGTTTTAAGATTAAAATTTCGGCTAGAGCTTTTTCATCCTCACCACTATTTACCGTTTTAATAGCCTTAAGTATTACTTTACCAACCAATTTGTGAAGACTAGCAAGGTCAATTTTTCTTATAATATTTGTTAGGCGGTCTTCCATTTCTTAATCTTAATTACCATATTTCAATCTATCAAAAAGGCATAATAACTTCATGTAAGTAGATGTATACTTATTGTTGTATAACAAATTCTTATTTTCGGTTAAAAACTTCTCTAATTCTTCAATATTAATGCTATCGATATTTAAACATGTAATGACGTGTAAAGCCTTTTCTGAGGAATTAGATACTAAAATTTCATTGATTGATTTATAAGTTTCATTTATCTGTTTTTCTTGATAGCTATATGTATTCCCTTTTTTCCAATCATCAAAATCACGCCAAGCTGCATTCAAAATTTTAGGACTGACTTCCTCTTGATTTTTAATTTGAATTAAATATTTCCAAACGGGTATCCAAGATTTTGCTCGACAAAGAGTCGGAAGCGTTTTAGCACAAAGCTCATTTGGGTCAAAAGTGTTTTCATTTTTTAACAAATCCTCCGCTAAGTCAAACCTACCGTATGTTGCATATGATTTTTCTTCTTTATTGTTCCCATTTATTCCAATTCCGATTACTACATCAACCTTATCCAGGTCTGTATCGTTATTAAAATCAACAACAGCTAGCTTTTCCCCCGGATCGTTTGTAACGACAAGCTCATAAATATGCTCTTTTATCTTTCTGAGTAAGCTAGCAGGGATTTTTTGATTTAGTTGAGTTAAAACTTCATAAATCTGTTCATAAGAATTTGCTTTTATTCTTGTTAGAGGTATTCTATTGTCTCCAATCTCAATTTCACTTCTGTCAATTAATGGCTCATCAGTAATATCTCTATTGTATTCAATAAAAAATAATCGTTTAGCAATTTCATTTATCTGGTCTTTATCTAAACACTTTATAACTGATTTTAAAATATTTCTAATATTTTCATCACTAATGGAATAACCAATAAATATTGTAGGATGTTCTAAAAATATTGTTAGGAGCTTTGCTGCGATATATGCATTTTGTTCTGCATACTTAATATAATCTTCTTCAGTAAGAATTATAGAATTAGGTTCTGTACAACAACCATGTATTTTGTAAATTTCACCAACTTCTTGAAGAGTAGAAAATATTAGTTCCTTTTGTGATTTAAATACATGAAATTCGGGAAATATACTTTCTGCTAATAAATCATAGTTTGTAGTAATAATACCATTAATTTTTGCTGATTTAAGTAGTTCAATTTCTTTAAATAAATGTGAAGGAATATCATTTTTCGAGGCTTTTATAAAGTAGCTAGATATGGCTACTTTTAGGGGACTATCTTGTGAAATCATTTCTTCTTTTGAAGATTCTTTCAATTTGGAATGATTAAACCAATAATTATGATATTCTTCCGATATAAGCGATCCAACTCTCGGCCAATTGCCATTTGCTTTTGATTTGTATTTTTCAAATGGTATTTGCATTTCCTCAGCAAACATTTTCAATAGATTTTCCCAATTTTCAGTTTGGAGATATCGCAAAGAGAAACCCGAACCCAAAAATAAAATTGGCGAGGAAGTGAATTGATCTAATTGATTAAAAAAATCTTCTTTAAACATAAATTCTATTTCATAATTATGGCATCTTTAAAGTTATCCCAATCAAAAAAGGTTTTGTCCTGTTCACTTTCTTGTTTAAACATTTCCTTTGGAGTAATACCAAAGTCTGCAAAAGAAAGAGGGAGATTAATTATCATTTTATAATCTTTTAGGTATCCCTTTTTTATCCAAGAATATCCTAACGTTGAGACAGAATTGTAATAGAATAATACTTGTTCAATGTTTGATAGTTGAGCCCTCAATATTTTCACATATGAATATTTTAGCTTCGGCGTGAAAAGAGGATTGGTTTGTTTAGAGACGTATTTAATGGTTTGATAGATGTGTCGATAATAGTGACCTATCTTAGAACCATGTCCTGTAAATGGCTCGTATATTTGTTTAAATATTGATTTGGAAGTGCCATTTTCTTCAATAAGATCTTTGTTATTGGTTTTAGTGTTGAATTGCTCTTTTATTATTTTTAACTGTGATATAGTTTTATTAAAAAAAACTTCTTTCTCAACGTCTGAAGCTATGTGTTTGAAAACACTATCAGTGGTATGTCCTATGCCAAAAAAAAAGATTAAATATGCAAGATTTGTAAGTGTAGCTTTTGAGCATTGAATCGCAGGGGGATATAGTAAATGGTTTTTTTCTAGTTTAAAGTAGATATATCGAAGCTCAAAGTAAAGTGGTGTAAATACTTTTCTGCCTTTAACGATATCCTGTATATTTAACTCATCTACGTTAGCTCGATGCAATCTAATCATTTCAAAAAACCTATTTTCAAACCTTTCAATAAGAACATCATTTGCTTGTTTTTCAAACTGGATGCGTTGCTCTTTATTTGCCTGATATTGTATATAAAAAGCTAGAAAAGTTAAAATAGCTGCAAAGAAACCAATTGTTGGGCCTAAAATCCCACCTATTGTGTCTCCTATTTCTCCTGAATGAGAATAATTGTTCGAAACAATTTTATCATTAACTACAATATTTGGAAGAAAAAAAAGCAAAATGAGTAATATTAGACTTCCTGCAATTGCAAAAAGAATTTTAGCAGTATTGCCGTAGTCAATGTTCTCCCAATAAATGATTTTCTTTTTCTCCATTGATAATTACACCTGCCTAATTTTTAATTACACTCACCAACCTATAAAACACAGGTTTTGGTCCACGACCTTTTCTCGTTACATCCTTTTGATCCGTTTTCTCTATATTATTTTTAAAGGTTTTTTTGAAGCGGTCGATTATCTCGCTTACGGTATAGTTTTCTTCATGCTTCTTTAGAATGGTGTTGGCGATCTCTTCGGCTAAAAACTGTTCTCCAACTTCATAGCTACTAAGCACCTGGGTGATTCTTTCGTTGATATCGCTGGCACTGTAAGAAGTTTCTTTGGCGGGGCCTTCTTTTTTTCTATACTCGATTCTTGCTTTTGTTGCATCGGGCAGTGCTGTAGAAGCGGGGAGAGGATGGGCTGGATTGCCAAACTCAAAATACCTTAAACCAAATATTCCTGCTATTGCTTCTAAGGTCTCGAGTTCTAGGCTTCCTTTTTCTTCCAACACTGAGCTCACCGTTCTCTTTACAGATTTTGCTAAGTAGGCAATATCAATAGCTTCTAAGGAGAAAGCCTTCATATACTTTTTTAATATTTTCGCATACTCCTTAATGGCAATTGTCTTTTTCATTAATAATTAATAGAAAATCTTTTGTTTTTATTTAATTATTTATTTATCTTTGGTTCAGTTATTTAAAGCGACAAATAGGGTAGGCTTAAACCTGCTTTTACGATGTCACTCATGAGTGGAAACCGCTAAATTTTCGCATGGGCTGATCGTGAGTTCGCCAGATCTATTGGATATTTGTATCTTTGATACCTATTCAATAGGGCGGACTTCATGTTAGTCTTTTGCGAAACTCAAACTAAGGTTTGAGTGGTTCTTAGCGGTACCTCACTCAAAAGCAATGAAGTTCGCCCTATTGGTTTTTCCAATAAGATTCCTCAACAGCTTTTAGAGTAGCCATCGTTTTCATAAAAATAGATATCTATGAAAACAAACCTGTACCTAACCCAAAAAGAAGGTTATGCTTTACCTAAGCATAATTCCTTATTTACCACCCTCGCGGTTGTAAAAAACCATTCTCTTCAAAACGCACTCATCCTTATTATTAATGCCCCAACATAGGTGAAAAACGCACCTTAGGCTATGTGCTTAACCGCTCAAAATAGGAGCTGTAAGCGCTAGCTATTTTCTTTTCAGTTTAAAATAATTGTTCATTAAAATGATAAAAAATGAGGTTTTTGTACCCAATGGGACAACTATGGGTTTTTCATAGTATGCCCCTTCACCAAATATATAATAATTTACCGTTAAAATTTAATAGTCAAAAGCAAAAGATAGGGGATGGGTTTGCTGTTTTGGTTTTTTTAAAGCGGGAGTTTGGGCTTTTACGCACTGGCTTTCCGTCCCTCTTGAGCGGGACAAGCTCAAGTCCTTTTCAGCTGAAAAGGACCAAAAAGCTTCGGCTTGCGAATATTTGTTCGGATAGCCTAAATAAATCTTTAAGGCGCAATCCAAGTCGTGGGAATGTTAGTGCATGGTTGAAAGTGCCTGCAACACTTTTGCGGATTGCTGGGGCAGTGCATTTTGAAAGGGTGTGGGAGAAGATTTATTTGACCATTCCTCCAAATCTTCTGATGCCGGACTTGCTGAGGGGCTCTGCTGTGAGGAATTGTAGTGTGGATTTGCAGGGATGGGATTTTAAAAGCGAGGGAAATTTAGAGTTTAATGGCACCACAATCGGCAATGGCTTTTCGTTACCGGTTAATTCCGCCTTGTCGGTTGCGGGAGAGATGGGGGAAGTTTACTCACTTCCTTTGGTAGCAAGCGGCGCAGCGGAGAGTTTATTTAATCTATCTATTGTTTTTCAAAGGCTTTCATGTGTTCGCTCCGCTCGGGTTTGGTTACTTTTTGCGGAAAAAAGTGACAAGCCATTCCGCCGGCGAATGAGGCGGTGTAAACATGTAATACAAGAAAACCTTATAGTTTCCAATAAATATTTAAATGCTGGCGTATTTTATTTTTTGAAGAAGCTATGGTCAGGTTATAAAGAAAGGCAAAGGTACAGGAAGGAAGTGCAGCGGAGACTGCTAAAGCAAAGAGCTTTGAAAAGGGATAAGAGTTTGGAGACGGGGCATTGGACGGATAGGTTGTTGAAGTATAAAGATTTAAGTATCAAGTATCAAGTAAAAAGTGAAAAGGATCAGGTAGGCTGGGCAAAGGACGAAGGAATAAGGATCAAGGATTTGCTGGCATTGGAAAGCTTAAGGCTTAAGGCAAGTTGGTGCAAAGTTAAACTGCAATTCCGAAGCGAGTTCGGGATGACAAAGCGGAGATTAGAGATGACGAAATGGAGTTACGAGATGACAAAGCGGAGGATTGCAATGACGGCTCTATTGATGGTGATGTGCTCCATTAATGTTAAAGCGCAAGACACGATTAGGCCTTTAAAGATTGGGGATAGCTTACCGGATTTGACTTTAGAGCAGGTGAGCAATTATACTGGGAACACTTTAAAACTAGCGGATTTGAAGGGCAAGCTGGTGATTCTTGATTTTTGGGCAACTTGGTGTGCACCATGTGTAAAACTGATTCCTAGGCTAGATAGCCTACAAAAAGTGTTTAAAGGACAAGTGCAATTTATTACGGTGGCTTATGAAAGTCAGGCAGACATTGCCAAATTTAATGCGCAATTACTCAAAAGAGGGGTAACCAATAATTTGCTACAGGTAAATGGGGATCAGGTACTCTCCCTATTATTTCCACATACCTATTTGCCTCACGAAGTATGGATCACACCAGAAGGTAAAGTATTGGCTTTTACAGATGAAAGTGACCTAAATGAAATGAATATCCGAAAGGCTTTGCAACAGGAATTATTTGTGAAGACGAAGGTAGATCATCAAATTGAAGATGACATGGAACAACCCCTGTTTGTAAATGGCATTGGAGGAGATGGGGCTAACCTCATTTATCATCGGGCATTTAGTCCTTATGTTCAAGGATTGCGATTGCGTTCCATCTCCTGGGTGAAGCCCGATGGGAGTACCCATATCAGGGCTACAAACACCAATTTATCACGCCTATATCAAGTGGCTTTTTCTGGCGGGGGCATAGATTTTACCAGTTACAACCGGCTTAAAATTTTAGTAAGAGATACAAGTGAATTGATTGCCCCGGAAGAAAGGGCAGCCATGTTAGCATGGATAAGTAAAAACACTTATTGCTATGAGTTTATGGCACCTGTTAATTTTAAAGGCAAAGGCTTCGAAGAAATGAAAAAGGACCTTAGCATCTTATTTCCCCAATATACAGCAGGAATAGAAAAGCAAGTGGTGGACTGTTGGGTGCTTAAGCGCACTTCTTCCATTGACAAGATGGCTACTACAGGGGGAAAGGAATTACGTGATTTTAATCCCATACATTTTGAAATTCAAAACCAACCGCTCCGACAATTAGCAGGGATGCTAGATATGAAATACCTGAGCCTGCAGCCTTACCCCGTACTAGATGAAACGGGTTACAAGGGGAACGTGGACTTAAATTTAGATACCAACATGACCAAAGTAGAAACAATAAATGAGGCTTTAAAAGCTTATGACTTGGCATTGGTGAAAGCAAAACGAACAATTGATATGCTGGTGATTAGGGATAGCGGGGGGAGTGAGAAGTGAGAAGTGAGAAGTGAGAAGTGAGAAGTGAGTATAGAGTATAGCGTATTGAGTAGAGCGTATTGAGAATTGAGATGTGAGTAATGAGATGTGAGGAGGAAGTAGCAAGATGCTAGTATCAAGTAGCAAGACGCTTGGAGAAATATAAAACTGGAAAGATGTTTAACAGAACAATCAAATAAAATAAGAGATGAAGAAACAATTATTAACGATAGCCGGCCTATTGCTTTGTACCCTGGTATTTGGGCAGGGTGTATTAAGAGGTAGGGTAGTGGATGCCCGGGATTTAAGTCCGCTGGCAGGGGCCAATGTGCAAATCCCCAGCTTAAAAATAAACACCATCTGTGATGCCAATGGCGTGTTTAGCCTTTATCCGGGGAATCAAAATGCGCAAATGAGCATTAGTTTTTTAGGATACAGCACTTTGGATACATTGGTAGCTGATTTTGAGCAAGTTCTTTTGATCAGGTTGCAGCCTAATGAGCAGCAGCTGCAGGAAGTAACCGTAAGTACGGGTTACCAAAAATTACAAAAGGAACGGAGTACGGGCTCTTTTTCCCAGCTGAGCACCCAACAATTGGAAAGAGTGGTTTCTCCCAATTTACTGGAGCGTTTAGATGGGAATGTGAGCGGTTTGGTATTTAACCGTACCAATCAGGAGAACGACATCACCATCAGGGGGCGCAGTACGCTTTTTGCCACTGCCCAACCTTTAATTGTGATTGACAATTTCCCATATGATGGTGATTTAAGCAATATCAATCCAAATGATGTAGAAACTGTCACCATCCTAAAAGATGCAGCAGCGGCATCCGTTTGGGGCACCAGAGCGGGAAATGGGGTGATTGTGATCACTACTAAAAAAGGGAAACTGAACCAGCCTTTGCAGGTGAGTTTTAATGCTAATACTACTTTGCGACAAAAACCAGATCTTTTTTATGAACCCCGTATGGGCACTCCAGATTTTATTGCGGTAGAGCAAAAGCTGTTTCAGCAGGGCTATTATAGTAACCTAGAAACTTCGCCCAGCCATGTGGCTTTAACGCCGGTGGTGGAGCTGCTGATAGCGAAAAGGGATGGAAAATTAAGTGCGGCTGCTGCCGATGCCCAGATTGCGGCCTTGGGACAGCTGGATGTAAGAAATGACCTGTCTAACTATGTATACCAAAATGCACTGCAGCAGCAATATTATGTGCAGCTAAGCGGTGGCAGCCAACAGCAAAAGTTTAACTTTTCTATGGGCTTGGATGATAGTAAAGCTACTTTGGTGGGTAATGCTAATCAAAGGATCAGTTTAAATGGGGGCAATACCTTTTACCTTTTCAAAAATAAGCTGGCGTTTCAACAAGACTTCTCTTTGATCTATCAGAAAAGTACGCTCAATAATACAGGGACTTCCAATTTGAATTTTGGGGCTGGCAATTCTTTCATTTATCCTTATATGCAATTGGCGGATTCTGACGGAAAACCGCTCACTGTTACACACCAATACCGCCAATCCTTTGTGAACGATGCCGTGGCCAATGGCTTGTTAGATTGGTCTTACCAGCCATTGAATGAAATAGATGCCGTGAACCATCAAAATACCAGTGCAGATTACCGCATCGGTTTAAATGCTAAATATCAAGTCGGATCAAATTTTAATGCGCAGGTATTTTATCAGTTTAACCAGAGCAATTTGGGCAGTAATAATTTACAAACCCAAGATAGTTGGTACACCCGCAACCAGATCAATAGTTATAGTGAGCTGCTAACTGGCGGGGGAATTAACCGGCCAATTGCATTAGGTAGTATTTTGGATGAAGGAAATGGAACCCTGAAAGCCCATCATATCCGCTTACAACTAAACTATGCCAAAGCTTGGAAGCAGCATGAAGTGCAGGCATTTGGCGGCTACGAATTAGGGAGTCAGACCAATCTGCAAAGCAACGGCCGCCAGTATGGCTATCAGGAAGAAAATGCCAGCTATAACTTGACAGATTATTTGAATTATTATCCATTGAGCTATGACAGCCGTTTGAGTAGCCGCATCCTTTATGCAGATGGACGTTCTGAACTGACGGATCATTTCCTGTCTTATTATGCCAATGCAGCCTATACCTATAGGAATAAATACACTTTCACCAGTAGCGCTCGTATAGACCAATCTAATTTATTTGGCGTAGATGCCAATCAGAAAGGAGTGCCTTTAGGTTCTGTAGGTTTGAGATGGGATATCGGAAAAGAAGCCTTTTATAAGGTTAAAGCTATCCCTCAATTGGCTTTGCGCATGAGCTTTGGCTATAGTGGGAATATTGACAAGAGTTTAAGTGCCTACACCACTGCCCGCACCATTTCAAATAGTTTGCTCACAGCTTTAACCTATGCCCGAGTGATCAATCCGCCTAATCCATCTCTTCGCTGGGAGCGAACCCGCATTCTGAATTTTGGGCTAGATTTCGGTTTGAAAAACCAACGCATAATTGGTTCATTAGAGTATTATGTAAAAGATGGGCTGGATTTAATAGGGGATGGACCCTTGCCGCCATCCGTAGGGACAGCTATTTTTAGGGGCAATACCGCCAATACCAAAGGCCAAGGAATAGACTTGACTTTGCATAGCCGGAATCTGGTGAAAGCTCTAGGCTGGCAAACCGACTTTTTGCTGAGTTATGCCAGCGACAAAGTAAGTAGCTATAGTGAACAGTCGCCGGTAAGCAATTACTTGCTTTATGGAAGTGGCACAGGAAATCAAAACTTACTTTACCCTTTGGTAGGTAAACCGCTGTTTGCCATTTACAGCTACCCATGGGCAGGTTTAAATCCTCAAACTGGTGCTGCCAGAGGTTATGCTACGGATGGAAAGGTAACGGAAGATTACGCCGCCCTTGTTAATGGGAGCAATCCGGATAACATTATTTACCATGGGAGTGCGAGACCGCTTTATTTTGGGTCTATTAGAAATTCGTTTAGCTACCGTCAATTCAGTTTATCAGCAAACGTCGTGTATCGTTTAGGCTATTATATCCGCAAGCCCTCTCTTTCTTATAACAAATTATTGACAGGCGAAATTACCCATGGGGATTATGCCCAAAGATGGCAGCAAGCTGGGGATGAACTAAACACCAATGTACCTGCCATGCCTACAGGGATCAATAATTTTAGGGATCAGTTTTATCTCTATTCGGCTGCCTTGGTAGAAAAAGGAGACCATATCCGTTTGCAGGATGTGAACCTGAGCTATCAGCTCAAGGCAAAAAATAGTAATAGCTTCATTAAAGATGCTACCCTGTATTTATATATGGCTAATCTGGGTATTCTTTGGAAAGCCGGAGATAGTTTTTACGACCCTGATTATTTTACCTACAAACCTGCTATTCAAAGTTCATTAGGTGTTAAACTCAAATTTTAATTTTATGAAAAAAATAATATATACCCTTGGACTTTGCCTTGGATTAGGCTTAGCCGGATGCAATGAATTTTTGGATGCTAAGCCAGATAAAGCTTTATTGGTGCCTACTACTCTAGCTGATTTTCAGTTATTGTTAAATGACGACATCACCATGAATGTGAGCAATGGATTAGGCATATTGAGCGATGACGACCATTTTTTAAAGGAGACTTCCTATAATTCACTAACTTCAGTTTTAGAGAAAAATAGCTATATATGGGCAAAAGATTTATTTGAGGGAGGCAATTCTGCAATTTGGAATACGCCTTATACACAGGTTTTTAATGCCAATATTGTTTTAGCAGGATTAGACAAAATATCCCCAAAACCAGCAGAAGACGCTACCTATCAAAAACTAAAAGGTGCAGCCTATTTTTATAGGGCTTGGGCTTTGTTCCATACCGCTAGTGCTTTTGCATCTCAATATTCGGCTTCAAACGCTGCAAGTGTGCCTGGGATACCTGTTTATACAAAAGCGGATGTGAACTTAAGACCTGGCAGAGGCACTTTAAAAGCTTGTTATGACCAAATTCAAAGTGATTTAAAGAATGCTTTAATCTTTCTTTCTGTTCAAAAAGAATACCTCGCCAGACCCAATAAAATTGCAGCTTTTGGATTGGCGGCCAGGGTACACATGAGCATGGCTGATTATGTAAATGCGGGTAAATACGCTGATAGTGCTCTAAAATATCAAAACACCTTAATGGATTATAATACCATCAGCACTACTTCTACCAGACCATTTACCAGAACAAACGTAGAAGTGATTTATCAAAACAGGATCCTCAATTTTGGAACTTTTACGTCTACAGGGACTTTAATTGATAGTGCTTTGTACAAAAGCTATGCAACCAATGACTTAAGGAAAGCGATTTATTTCAAAAGTGCCATTGGTGGGGTGAATTTTAAAGGAAGTTATGATGGTACGACCAATCTCTTTGCAGGTTTAACAGTGGATGAGCTTTATTTA
>JBDSHZ010000110.1:0-6180 GCA_039918235.1 Pelobium sp. | reverse complement strand
GATTAGAATCAGTAGAAGAAAACCCTTACGATTTAGCTTTGTTAATCTTGAAGAATGATATTCAGGAATTGTAAAAGAAAGATACATGTCGGATAAGAAGATAAAAACCACCTCGGGAATAGAAATTAAAGAAGTTTACACCAGCAGTAAAATGATGGAGGAACTTCCTGCTCAATTTCCTTTTACCAGGGGAATCCAAAAAGACATGTACCGTGGCAGGTTATGGACCATGCGTCAGTATGCTGGGTTTTCAACTGCAAAAGAATCTAATAAGCGTTACCATTATCTGTTACAACAAGGTACCATGGGGCTTTCGGTTGCATTTGACTTACCTACCCAAATTGGTTATGACAGCAGTCATACCATGTCGGAAGGGGAAGTGGGTAAAGTGGGCGTGGCCATAGATTCGCTTAAAGATATAGAGGAGTTGTTTGATGGTATTGAACTGGAGAAAATTACCACATCCATGACCATTAATGCTACCGCTTCCACTTTGTTGGCCATGTATATTGCCTTGGCAAAAAAGCAGGGAGCAGATTTAAAAAAGATTTCTGGAACCATTCAGAACGATATATTAAAAGAATACGCTGCCAGAGGAACTTATATTTATCCTCCAAAACCTTCCATGCGGTTAATCACCGATGTTTTTGAATACTGCAGTAAAGAAATTCCAAAATGGAATACCATTTCTATTTCTGGTTATCATATCCGCGAAGCAGGTTCAACCGCGGTCCAGGAATTGGCTTTTACCTTGGCCAATGGAAAAACTTATCTTAAGGCAGCCATAGCAAAAGGATTAGACATTGATGTTTTCGCCAAAAGGCTTTCCTTCTTTTTTAATTGCCACAATAACTTTTTTGAGGAGATTGCTAAATTTAGAGCAGCCAGAAGGATGTGGGCAAAAATCACCAAAGAGCTAGGTGCAACTGATGAAAGGGCTCAACAATTAAGGTTTCATACCCAAACCGGAGGATCTACTTTAACAGCTCAGCAACCTATCAATAACATTGTAAGGGTAACCAATCAGGCCATGGCTGCTGTTTTAGGAGGAACGCAATCTTTGCATACCAACGGTTATGATGAAGCGCTTTCTTTACCAACAGAAGAAGCTGCTTCTATCGCTTTGCGGACACAACAGTTAATTGCTTATGAAAGTGGCGTAACCCAAACTGTTGATCCATTAGCAGGTTCTTTTTTTGTAGAATCCTTAACAGATGAAATGGAGGCTGCGGCGAATAAGTATATAGAAAAAATAGATGCAATGGGCGGTTCTGTAAATGCAATAGAGCAAGGCTACATTCAAAATGAAATTGCCGATGCGGCTTATCAATACCAAAAAAATGTGGAGAGTGGGGAACAGGTAATCGTTGGCGTAAACAAATATCAATCAGAGGAGGGAATAAATCCGGAGGTTTTTAGGGTGGATGACAGCATTAGACAGGAACAGATCGATAAAATAAACTTATTGAAAGCGGAAAGGAATAATAAATTGGTAGATATAAAGTTGAATAACTTAAAGAATGCCGCAAATGGTAATGAAAACTTAATGCCTTATATCTTAACTGCTGTGGAAGAATATGCAACTTTGGGCGAGATTGCAGATACCTTGAGAGAAGTTTTCGGAGAGTATTAGTTTAGGTAATAAGTTTTGGAATGTACATTATATGAAGCGTAAATGATAAAATTAAAAGTTAATTTCTTAATAGCGGTTTCTTTACTGTTCTCGGCATGTAGCCCACAGCTTCATATCTCAAAAACTGAAAAGCAACTCTATCCAATCTCTGATAATTATAAACCAGATTCGGCAATTTCAGCTTACTACATGCCTTATAAACTGAAGCTCGATTCTATCATGAATGATGTTGTTGTAGTATCGGCTAAAGAAATTAAGAAAGCGCAACCAGAAGGGCCGTTAAATAATTTTTTTGCAGATGCCATGTACCAAAGTGCTAAAGACTGGGGAGTTGATTTTGATTTTGCTTACACCAATTATGGAGGTTTAAGAATTCCCTTACCTGAAGGGAATATCTACAGGTATAAAATATTTGAATTGATGCCTTTTGAAAACGCCTTTACGCTAGTTACTTTTAAAGGAGAAGATGTTCAGAATTTTTTTGATTACATAGCGGATGGGGGAGGCGACCCTATTTCTGGCGCAACATTTACCATTGATAATAAAAAAGCTACCGAAATTACTATAAACGGTCAACCATTCGATCCTGAAAAAAACTACACTGTCCTTACCTCTGATTATATGGCAAATGGGGGAGATGGAGGCGCCATCTTTAACAAAGCAATTGAAAGAAAAGACCTTACCTATAAATTGAGGGACGCACTTTTTTTATACCTAGAGAAATTACAGAAAGCCGGTAAAAAATTAAATCCTGTCAATGATGGAAGAATCAAGGTTAAATAGAAGGAGCTTTTTAAAAACTTCTGTATCGGGCGCTGCATTATTGGCATTAGGCTTTAAAGCCGACAGCGTTTTTGCAAAAGAAGACTTTACAAAACTGACTATCCTACATACCAATGATGTTCACAGCAGGATTGATCCTTTTCCGATGGACGGTTCAAGAAATGCAGGAAAAGCTGGGGTAGCACCAAGAGCAACTTTAATCAATCAGATTAGGGCAGAAGAAAAGAATGTGCTGTTGCTAGATGCAGGAGATATTTTCCAAGGAACGCCCTATTTCAATTTTTATGGTGGCGAATTAGAGATCAAAATGATGAGCATGATGGGCTACGATGCCTCCATCATGGGTAACCACGATTTTGATAATGGTGTGGAAGGTTTTGCCAAGCAATTTCCTCACGCCAATTTCCCTATTTTAAGCTCCAATTATGATTTTACTGATACTGCCATGGAAGGGAAAACCAAGCCTTATCAGATTTATAAAAAGGATGGAATTAAGGTGGGCGTTTATGGTTTAGGAATCGAATTGACAGGTTTGGTAAACCCTCAACAATATGGAAATACTAAATACTTAGATCCAATAAAGAAGGCTCAGGAAATGGAAAAATTTCTAAAATTAGATCAAAAATGTGATTTGGTAATTTGCCTTTCACATTTAGGATTTAAATATCAAGAAAATAAAGTGTCTGATATTAAGCTTGCAGAAAATACCTACTACACTGACTTAATAATAGGTGGTCACACGCATACTTTTTTAAATACTCCAGAAATTATAAAAAATAAGAACGGAAACGAGATTTTAGTCAATCAGGTTGGCTTCGCCGGAATCAATTTAGGTCGCATCGACTATGTGTTTTCAAGGAATAATAGTAAGAAAGTTGTCTATACGTCTGCATTAGAGGTGATTGATAATAATTTCAAATTTTAATTTTTTAAACCGATTATTTTTTCAATCTTCGAGACACGGAAGTCGGCAGTCCTTGCTACCTTCCATCGCATTTAAAATCAGTAGATTAGAGATTACAATATGGAAAAAACTTGTACAAGTGTTTGGGACAACTGTCTTCAAATTATAAAGGATAACATTCCGACCCAGAGTTTTAAAACGTGGTTCGAACCGATCATTCCTTTAAGGTTGGAGGAAAGTATTTTGACCATTCAGGTACCAAGTTTGTTTTTTTACGAATGGCTTGAAGAGCATTATGTGGGTCTGTTAAGAAAGACCATTAAAAAACAATTGGGAGATTCGGGTAGGTTGGAGTATAACATTGTGGTAGAAAAATCTTCTTCACAAAAACCATACACCACTAATTTACCATCAAGTGGAAACGGAGCCGAAGGAAAGAACCAATCTATCCCAATGCCGGTTGCCTTAAATAAGGATATCAGAAACCCATTTGTTATTCCAGGATTAAAGAAATTACAGGTAGATCCACAGTTAAATCCAAACTATACTTTTGAGAATTTTATTGAGGGAGATTGCAACCGTTTAGCTCGTTCTGCAGGTTATGCAGTAGGTGCAAAACCGGGAGGCACTTCTTTTAATCCTTTGATGATTTACGGAGGTGTTGGTTTAGGTAAAACTCACTTGGCGCAGGCCATTGGAAACGAGGTAAAGAAAACCATGCCTGATAAATTGGTGATTTATGTTTCTTGCGAGAAATTCTGCCAGCAATTTGTTGATTCCTTAAAGAACAATACCATTAACGATTTTGTGAATTTCTATCAGGCAATGGATATCATCATTATGGATGATGTGCACAACTTCGCCGGAAAAGAAAAGACACAGGATATTTTCTTCCATATTTTCAATCATTTACACCAATCAGGTAAGCAACTGATTTTAACTTCAGACAAACCACCAAAAGATTTGGCAGGTTTAGAAGAAAGATTATTGTCAAGATTCAAATGGGGTTTATCAGCAGATCTTTCTGTACCTGATATTGAAACCAGAATGGCCATCTTAAAGAAAAAGATGTATCAGGATGGGATTGAGCTACCAAATGATGTGATTGAATATGTTGCCCACAACATTGATAACAACGTTAGAGAGCTGGAAGGTGCAATGGTTTCGCTATTGGCACAATCTACTTTGAACAAGAAAGAGATAGATTTAGCGTTAGCTAAGCAGATGTTGAAGAACTTTATCAAAAACACCAGCAAAGAAATTTCTATGGAGTATATCCAGAAATTGGTTTGTGAGTATTTTGAAGTTCCGGTAGAGATGGTGAAATCTAAAACCCGTAAGCGTGAAATTGTTCAGGCCCGTCAGATTTCTATGTATTTAGCAAAAAGCCATACCAAAACTTCCCTTAAATCTATAGGTGCATTTTTTGGAGGCAGAGACCACTCAACCGTAATTTACGCCTGCCAAACAGTAGAAGATTTAATTGATACAGATAAGAAGTTTAAAGCTTACGTACACGATATTCAGAAAAAGCTTAAAATGAGCTAAACAAAAATTTTCTGAAAGAAGATCCCGTTAGGTTTTACTTAACGGGATTTTTTGTTTTTAGGAGGTTTTTGAATTTTATGTCTATTTCACGAAAAGTAAAATAAGAAGCGCAAAGGGCGCCTATAACTGATATTAAGCTTTACGAGAGACTTTGCGCTCTTTGCGTGAAATATATTTCTAGGTTTACCAGCTATTATTGGTGTTAGAATTAAAACTTATCTGTAACATAAGTGTATTAAAAGCGTCTTGTTGATTATGAACAAATTGATTCAATTGCTATTTATCACTATGATGATGAATACTGCTAAGTCCCAAACACCAGGTCAAATCAAACAGATTGATTCCCTGATGCAGAGTGCTAATCTACGTGGAGTCTTTAATGGGAATATTTTGGTGGCCCAAAAAGATAAAATTATTTATAAAAAATCATGGGGTTTTGCAGATGCGAGCAAGAACAAGCTTTTAAATATCGACCTTTTATTTGATATTGGTTCTATCTCTAAAGAGTTTAATGGGGTTTCCATAATGCTTTTAAAGGAACAAGGTAAACTAAAGTTAGATGATCCAATAAGCAAATTTCTTCCTGATCTTCCAGAATGGTCGAAAAATGTACAGATCAAGCATTTGATCAATTATACAAGTGGTATTCCTAACTTCGTAGCTCAATCTGACGAAACTGATGAAGAATTAATGGATTATCTTAAGAATTTAAAAGCACTCAGTTTTGAGCCAGGAACTGCTTATATATATGCACACGGAAACGTTTATCTTCAGAAGCGGATCATCGAGAAAATATCCGGATTATCTTATGCGAATTTTGTATCGAAGTATATTCTTAAGCCTAATAACATGTCACATACCATTATTGATGCTGACCTTAGCAGTCCTGATGTTGCAAAAGCTTTTGATAATGAGTTTAAACCAACTTCTTTTATCCAAGTAACCACTGGTTTTCCAAGAATTAGTATAAATGACCTTTATCAATTTATTAGATCTCTTGAAAACTTTAAAATCATGAATCAAGAATCTTTTAATCAATTGTCTGATAATTTCCCTGGTGGAGAGAGTAGTTTAGGTTCTACAGTGTTTGAAAATGAAAGATTAAAATCTCACAGGCATCAGGGGTCTAATAGTGGCTATGAAGCCCTCATTTATACTGATCATATTCTTGGAATTGACGTAATAATAGAAACTAATAATCAAAATTTCAAAGTAGATGCAATTAAGAATGCCATCTTTGCCATTTTGCAAAATCAAACTTATACAGTTCCTAAGAAATCCGTTTATCTTGATATCAGGGATAAGGTATTGG
>JBDSHZ010000109.1:0-11921 GCA_039918235.1 Pelobium sp. | reverse complement strand
GTGGCGAGGACGGATACGCAAATCCAGAACTGTTATTTGCAGGTGCTTGGGGCAGTTGTTATTTAGGAGCATTGGGTTCAATTGGTAAAAGAGACGGCGTTGATGTAAGCGCAGCTACAGCTGAAGTACACATCAGTTTCAATCAGGAATCAGAAGCATCTTACCAACTTTCAGCCGAAATTCATGTCCACATCCCTGATGTGGAACTAGAAAAAGCGCAGAAAATGGCAGATGCGGCACATAAAGGCTGTCCTTATTCTAAGGCAACAAGGGGGAATATAGACGTTTTGATTAAAGCGGTTTAATACCGAATATTATAATAATTTAAATAGTTTGCACATGGTTGTTCATGTGCAAATTATTTATTTACAATTGGAAGGTTCAAAAGCAAAGCCTTCCTCAAAATTGATAGGAACGTCTTTCTTAAAATAAGTCCTGCCCAACATTGTTTCCAGCTCTCCAGATCCTTGTAAAAGTTTAGCTCCCTTTTTAAGAAAAACCTGAGGATTGTTATACTCAGTGCCTTTGTAGATAAAACTATATTCTAAGAATAAAGTATCTCCTTTAAATTCTCCACTAATGGTACCTTGGGTATCGTCTTTTTTGCTAAAATTAAAAGCCAGCTCACCAACTATTCTTCCATTTTTTTTGCTTGTTTTTAAAGTTGCGCTATCAGCACCGTTTACTGCCGAATAGCATTGAACTTCGCCTCCTAAAGAGTCGTTTGTGTTACTTTCAGTTGCAGTTTTTGAATTTTGATTACAGGAGAACAGCGCAAAGGCAATAGGTAAAATAAAAAGAATTGATTTTTTCATGATGATTGTTTTAAAATAGCTTGAATTTTTTCTGAATAAGAACATTTTGGATACTAAGTTAAAATTAAGATATTTAACTTCTCTAATATTAATTTATGAAACTTTTAATCGGTGTTTTATTTCTATTTAATGGTTTATTTCTTTCTTCCGAGGTTGTTTGTAAAACCGGAAGAGCAACTTATTATGCCAATAAATTTGAAGGAAGAAGAACCACCAGTGGAGCAGTTTATAGACATAAAAAATTTACTGCGGCGCATAAAACACTCCCTTTTGGCACTGAAGTTACCGTCACAAATATCAAAAACGGGAAATGTGTGACCGTTGTGGTGAATGACCGTGGCCCATACGGAAAAGGGATGATGATTGACTTGTCCCAATCAGCGGCAAAAGAAATTGGAATTTATGGTGCAGGCACAGCCATGTGCGAAATTAGCTACTGCTTAGACAATTAAATACCTCCTCATTTTTACCACAACACCATATTGTTTATAAATAGCTGTGCTGTTTAAAACTTCATTTATTCCTTCTGATATTAAAAGCTAATTTTATCCCAGTTCTTTTAAATTAATATTCAGGTTCACGGTGTTTTTATTTCCGTGATTAAAAGGGAACCATGTAAAAATCATGGGCTGACGATGCAACTGTGTTTCTGTTTTACTGCCTTTCAGGCGGTACCAAAAATCGGCATAACATAAAGTCACTTTTCTGTATAATCAGAATGGGAAGACGTTTTGCAGACAGACAAGCCAGGAGACCTGCCGGATATAGTTTGTCAAGACTTTCACGTAAAAGGTTTTGACGAAAGCTCTCTTTTTTCTGTTTTCAAAGCAGATCAACTTGTCGTCTTTTGTCAATTCCTGTTTGTTCAATTAAATTCATGTAACCATGCAACAGGAAGAATTATTACTCAAAGAAAACAAGGATCGTTTTGTAATCCTGCCCATCAATTATCCCGCAATTTGGGAAATCTATAAACGTCATGAAGCCAGTTTTTGGACAGCGGAAGAGATAGATCTTTCTGCCGACCAAAAGGATTGGGAGAACCTGAATGATGGGGAAAGACACTTTATCAGCCATATATTAGCTTTTTTCGCTGCAAGTGACGGTATTGTGAATGAAAACCTTGCCGTGAATTTTATGAGTGAAGTGCAGGTGCCTGAAGCCCGCTGTTTTTATGGTTTTCAGATCATGATGGAAAATATACATTCAGAAACCTACGCTTTACTGATTGACACCTATATTAAAAATCCTGCAGAAAAAGACCGTTTGTTACATGCTATTGATACGGTTCCATGTGTGCAGAAAAAAGCGCAATGGGCTTTGAAATGGATTGATAACGGTAGTTTTGCCCAACGTTTGGTTGCTTTTGCTGCCGTAGAGGGAATTTTCTTTAGCGGAAGTTTCTGCTCTATATTCTGGTTAAAGAAACGCGGTTTAATGCCAGGTTTAACCTTTAGCAACGAGCTGATTTCCAGAGACGAAGGACTACATTGCGAATTTGCCTGTTTGCTTTACGGCATGCTCCAGAATAAGTTAAGCAAAGAGGAAGTTTACACTATTATTCAGGAAGCAGTAGTGATAGAAAAAGAATTTGTAACTGATGCTTTGCCAGTTGATTTAATAGGCATGAACGCCCGTTTGATGCAACAATATATTGAATTTGTAGCTGATAGATGGGTAATTGAATTAGGTTATCCTGCAATTTACAAAGCAGTGAATCCATTTGATTTTATGGAGCTGATTTCTCTTCAAGGGAAAACCAATTTCTTTGAGAAAAGAGTGGGCGACTATCAAAAGAGCGGTGTATTGGGCAGCCAAGAAAGCCAGTCTTTTTCATTAGAGGAAGATTTTTAAAACAGAAACAAGATTTTAGTATAAGGTACCAGAATAGAACGGTCTTTATACTTACTACATTATAATAGAAAAAATATGTTTGTAATAAAAAGAGACGGAAAAACAGAATCCGTAAAATTTGATAAAATCACCTCTAGAATAGAGAAGTTAAGCTATAGTTTAAACCAGCACTTTGTTGATCCGGTGGAGGTGGCCAAAAAAGTAATTGATGGTTTGTACGATGGCGTAAGCACTTCAGATTTGGATAGTTTAGCGGCAGAAACTGCGGCCTCATTAACTACCCGTCACCCTGATTATGCTTTGTTGGCTTCTCGTATTGCGGTTTCCAACCTTCATAAAAATACGGTAAAGTCCTTCTCAGAAACCATGACCCTTTTGCATCAATATCATGATCAAAAAACAGGGAAAAATGCAGCCTTGATAGCGGATGATGTAATGGAAGTGATTGCCGAAAATGCAGAATTATTAGACAGTACCATCATCTATGACAGGGATTTTAATTTTGATTATTTCGGTTTTAAAACCTTAGAGCGGTCTTATTTATTAAAGATCAATGGAAAAATAGTAGAACGTCCGCAGCATCTTTTTATGAGGGTTTCCATAGGGATCCATAAGCATGATGTGGAAAGTGCTATCAAAACTTATCATTTGATGAGCGAACGCTGGTTTATTCATGCTACGCCAACCTTATTTAATGCGGCAACACCTAAGCCTCAAATGTCTAGCTGTTTTTTAATTGCAATGAAAGACGATAGCATTGAAGGAATATACAGCACATTGACGCAAACTGCCAAAATCTCTCAAAGTGCAGGTGGCATTGGCCTCAGTATCCACAATGTAAGGGCAACAGGATCATACATTAGTGGCACCAATGGCACCAGCAATGGAATTGTGCCTATGTTAAAGGTTTTTAATGATACCGCCCGTTATGTTGACCAAGGAGGTGGCAAGCGTAAAGGTGCTTTTGCCATTTATTTAGAGCCATGGCATGCAGATATATTTGACTTTCTGGATCTTAAAAAGAATCACGGAAAAGAAGAGAACAGAGCAAGAGACTTATTTTATGCGCTTTGGGTTTCTGATCTTTTTATGAAAAGAGTGGAGGCAGACGGAAAGTGGAGCTTATTTTGTCCGCATGAATGCCCCGGATTGGCTGATTGTTATGGGGAAGAATTTGAGGCGCTTTATCAGAAATATGAGCAGGAAGGAAAAGCAAGGAAAACTATTAATGCACAAGAGTTGTGGTTCGCTATTTTAGATGCGCAAATTGAAACCGGAACCCCTTACCTGCTTTACAAGGATGCGGCCAACAGTAAATCAAACCAGCAAAATTTAGGAACTATTAAAAGTTCTAATCTTTGTACAGAAATTATGGAATATACCTCGCCAGAAGAAGTGGCGGTATGTAACTTAGCTTCAGTTTCCTTACCAGCTTATATCCAGAATGGTGTTTTTGACCATCAGAAATTATATGAAGTAACTTATCAGGTGACTATTAATTTAAATAGAATCATTGATCATAATTATTATCCTGTTCCGGAAGCTGAATATTCCAATTTGAGACACCGCCCCATTGGTTTAGGAGTGCAAGGATTGGCAGATGCTTTCATGCTGTTGAAACTTCCTTTTGAAAGCGAGGAAGCTATCCAGTTAAATAAAGAGATTTTTGAGACCATTTATTTTGCAGCCATGCAATCTTCTGCAGATTTAGCCATTAAAGAAGGAGCTTATGAAACTTTTAAAGGTTCTCCTTTATCAAAAGGAAAATTCCAGTTTGATTTATGGAACGCTAAGCCAGCTACAACAAGATGGGATTGGGAGAAATTACGCAAGCAAGTAATGGAAACAGGCGTAAGGAATTCTTTACTATTGGCGCCAATGCCTACCGCTTCCACCTCTCAAATTTTAGGGAATAATGAATGTTTTGAGCCTTATACTTCCAATATTTATACCCGTAGGGTTTTAAGTGGAGAGTTTGTAGTGGTAAACAAACACCTTTTAAAAGATTTGGTAGAACTTGGTTTATGGAATAATCAGATGAAGGAAGAAATTATCCTGGCCAATGGCTCTGTTCAAAATATTGATCGTATTCCTTTGAAAATTAAGGAGCTGTATAAAACCGTATGGGAAATAAAAATGCGGACAATTATTGATATGGCCGCAGATAGAGGAGTTTATGTATGCCAGTCACAATCGCTTAATCTATTTTTGAACGCACCAACGGCTTCTAAATTAACTTCCATGCATTTTTATGCCTGGAAAAAAGGATTAAAGACAGGAATGTATTATTTAAGAACGCAAGCAGCGGCTCAAGCAGTGAAATTTTCTGTGCAAAGTCAGGCGGTTAAGGAAATTGACCCTTTAGTGCAACAAGAAGCTGTTGAAGTAGATGGCGCTTCTTGTAGTATGGAGGATGGTTGCTTATCTTGTAGTGCTTAATGTTTTAAGTATCAGGTAGAAAGTATGGAGTAACAAGATTCTTAATATATAAGTTTCTTCATCTTGCTACTTGATGCTCAAATCTTGCTAATAAAAAGAATGATATATACCAAACATGAGGTGATTACCTGCGAACGTTGTAGGGGTAAAATTGAGTGTAAAGCCAATAATTATACGCAATGTCAATGTTCGAAGGTACAGCTCAATCTTAACGAGTTGCAATACATTTCTGAAAATCATGAAGGTTGTATTTGCGCCTCATGTTTGGTTGAATTAAGGGAAGAATACCTAGATGTTTTTAAAACTTAGTGCTTGATTTTACGTTAATAGAGAAAAACATAAAATGGAATACAACAAACTTACTCCTGAAGAAGAATATGTAATCCTAAATAAGGGAACAGAAAGACCATTTGTAGGAGAATATACTGATTTAAAAGAGGCAGGAACTTATATTTGCCGTCAGTGCGATACACCACTTTACACATCAGACACAAAATTTGATTCTCATTGTGGCTGGCCAAGTTTTGATGATGAAATTCCGGGTGCTGTTAAAAGGGTAACGGATGCGGATGGACGAAGAACAGAGATTGTTTGCGCTAATTGTGGCGGACATTTAGGTCATGTTTTTGAAGGAGAAAGGTTAACGCCTAAAAATACCCGCCATTGTGTGAATTCACTGAGCATGAAATTTATCCCAAAAAATTGAGCAACAGCTAAATTTTATTCTGCTACATGAATTTTAATCACTAGTTTTTTCACTTTTTCTTCGTTTACCTTAATATTTGGTCGGTGTGCATCAGCAGGGAAGAATAGGTAAAATGCCTTAGGAGTTGCTGTTACAAATTTAGCATCATCAATTTTGTAATTCATCACATCTTTGGCATCGGTGTAAGGATTTATGACTTCACCGGCAACCGTCGGAGAAATTCCTATTTTTTCTGCTCCACTGATGATATATTGTAAGTCAATATATTTTTTGTGAGATTCCCACTTTGTATCTTCTAAAGGTTTGTCTATAATTTCGGTAATGGAAGCGTAAGCATTATCCCCGTCAATAGGATATTTACCTACAGCTAAAGCGTTTAAATCCTGACTTTTCATCCATTCAAAAGCTTTATCCCAAACCGCTTTATTTGCAGTATACTGTTTTGCAAATTCATCTTTATTGGTTTCCGGTGCTGGAATTGGCATTAAACCCTGTGAGATGTTTTGCTTTTTAAACCATGACTGCGATTTGTTTATAGCGCAGGAAGTTAAAATAAGTACTGCTAGTAAATTTGCAACAATAAGCTTTTTCATTTTTTATAATTGGATGGTGGAATTTAATAAGATTATTTAGAATTGTCGGTTTTTTGTACCTAATTAATTATTTTTCAGCAATCAGCAATCAGCAATCAGCAATCAGCAATCAGCAATCAGCAATCAGCAATCAGCAATCAGCAATCAGCAATCAGCAATCAGCAATCAGCTCCAAATTGCTATCTTATCCAAAGTAATTGGCAAGTCCCTTACTCTTTTTCCTGTAGCATGGAATATCGCATTAGCAATGGCGGGTGCTAAGCCAATAATAGATACTTCTCCCAAACCTTTTGCACCGATAGGATTGATATAAGGATCGGGTTTGTTCACAAACATGACATCGATAGGAGGGATATCTGCATGAACCGGTACATGGTAATCTGCAAAGTTATTATTGGTATAAACTCCATAACGATGGTCATAAACTCCCTCTTCTGTTAAAGCCATGCCAATACCGCCCACTACACCACCAATCATTTGGCTTCGGGCTTGCTTTTCGCTGATGATTTTACCTGCATCAACCGCACAAACCACTTCTTTTACTTTCACCATCCCTGTTAAAGGGTGAACATGAACTTTCACAAAATGAACAGAGAAAGAATTGAAAGCATAGAGTTGTCTTTCTTTTCCCCCTCTTGATTCACGGGTAATGTCCAAGTCTTTTAGCCCTGCCTTTTTTAATAAATCTGTGTAAGAAATTTGTTTCCCTTTTATCTCCAAGTCATTATTCTTGAAAGAAAAATCTGTAAATACATAAGAGGTTGCAAAAGATTGATTATAAACCTCTACAATTTTCTCCTTTAATGCGGTACAAGCATCATAAACGGCCGAGCCTACTGTTGAGGTTGTATTTGAGCCACCTTGTGTTGGTGCAGGAGGGAGATTAGTGTCACCCAGTTCTATAAAAATCTGATCGCCGTCCATTTGAAAAGCATCCATAGCCACACTCTTCATCATTACCCCAGTTCCCGGACCAATATCTGTCGCTGCACTTTGTACCGTTAATTTCCCATTTTGATCTAATATTACCCTGGCAGTTGCCGAGCTTCTACCAGCACCGAAAACCCCGCTTCCCATTCCATAGCCTATTAACATGTCCTCTTCTTTCATGGATGCAGGTTTTGGATTTCTTTGGTACCAACCAATTTTTTTGGCACCCATTTCATAACATTCATCTAAGAATTTACTGCTCCATGTTAAATTATTTACAGGGTGAACGGTAGCATAGTTTTTCATTCTCAATGCAATGGGATCCATATTTAGCTTATACGCCAATTCATCCATGGCACATTCTAAAGCAAACATTCCGGTGGCTTCTCCTGGTCCCCGCATCCAAATCGGATTACTCACATCCAGTTTCACTAAACTGTATTGCGTATTTACGTTGGGGCATTTATACATAAACTGAGAAGCACCCACTGTTCCTTCTGTAAAATTATCGAAAGTGGAGGTCACTCCCCAAGCTTTGTGGGTAATGCCCTGTAAAACGCCGTCTTCCGAAGCACCAATTCCAATAAACTGTTTAGTTTCTGGACGGTAGCCCACCATTGTAAACATCTGCATACGTGTAAGCATTAGTTTTAAAGGGCGATTGGTGAGTTTGGCTCCAATTACTGCCGCATCCTGATAAGGCCAAGTGTGTAAAGCCATTCCGAAAGCACCGCCTACATAAGGCGCAATCACCCTCACATTTTTGCTGTCAAGATCATATAAACTGGCGTAATGTCTTTGAGAGCCAAATACTCCTTGTGTTTTATCGTAAACCGTTAACCTATCGTTTGCTTCCCAGTGTGCGGTAATGCTTCCCAACTCCATGGGGTTATGTATATTGTTAGGTTGGTGATACTCCGCTTCTAAATAAACCGGAGCATTTTTATAAGCATCCTCCTGATTACGCAAATAATCCTTTCCACCTGCTGGGATGGCATTTTCTAAATTTTTATCTAAATCTGTTAGATTTTTTGCCTTTTCATAATTTACTTTAACTAAAGAAGCGGCGTAAACTGCTCTTTCATAAGTATCGGCAATGATCAATGCAATGGGCTGACCGGCAAAATAAACCTGATTGGTGTAAAATACTTTTTGAATGCTCCGGTCAATGGTTGGGTTTTCATCTTTTGTATAGCGAGGAACACTTTTATTTAAATTGAGGTGACTGATGACTTTGGTTACTCCAGGAGCATTTTCTGCTGCCTTGGTATCCAAATTACTGATGCTTCCTTTGGCAACGGTGCTGTTTACCAAAACACCATAAGTCATTCCTTCTATCTGATATTCCGCAGCATAAGTGGCACCACCAGTTACTTTTAAAATTCCGTCTGTTCTGTCGGTATCATCTGGGGCAAAATGTAATAAATTTTCCATGCTGTTTAGTTAAGATAAATGTGCGGCTTTTGACAATGCTTCTAAAATAGACGCTGGTGCCAATTCTAATTTAAAGTCGTTATGGCCGTAGCTTTTTGCACCTTTCATTGCCAGTGCTGCGGCTTCTTTAAATACCGCAACAGTAGCTGTTTTTCCTTTCAGAAAATTTTCCGCATCGTACAAACGCCAAGGTTTATGCGCCACGCCTCCCATAGCCAATCTGGCTTTTTGAATAGTTTGCCCATTCATTTCTAAACCCGCCGCAACAGAGATTAATGCAAAAGCATAGGAGTTTCTGTCCCTCACTTTTAAATAATAGGAGTTTTTAAAGAAGTTATTTTCCGGAATAATAATTTCTGTAATGAGCTCATTCGCTTTTAGATTGTTGTCTAATTGTGGGGTTTCTCCTGCCAGTTTATGAAAATCGGCGAAAGCCAGTTTGCGCTCTTTTTTAGGTCCTGATAACATCACTTCCGCATCTAAAGCAACCAAAGCCACATTCATATCACTTGGGTTTACCGCTATGCAATTGTCTGAAGTGCCAAAAATGCCATGCATCCTATTGATGCCATTTAATGCGCCACACCCACTATTTGGTTCTCTTTTATTGCAGGGCATGTTGATATCGTAAAAATAAGAACATCGTGTGCGTTGCATCATGTTGCCTCCAAAAGTAGCCATGTTTCTTAATTGCGGAGAGGCTCCTGCATTAATAGCCATGGATAATAAAGGATATTTGCTTTTGATCAATTCACTATCCGCTGCCTGACTGTTGAGTGCCAAAGCGCCAATTTTTACGCCACCATTAAATTCGGTGATGTATTTTAAAGGCAATAAATTAATGTCAATTAACTTATTCGGGCTCATGACGTTCCTTTTCATCAAGTCAACCAAATTACTGCCTCCAGCAATTATTTTTCCTTCTGGGAATTTGTCTAAGGCTTTAACGGTAGATTGTACAGTGCCCATTCTGATGTAATCAAAATTCATCATAGCTTCTTCCCTCCATTTTTAACTTCCACAATGGCATCTACAATATTGGGATAAGCTCCACAACGGCAAATGTTGCCACTCATAAACTCTCTAATTTCAGCTGGGTTATTCGCATGACCTTCGTTGATACAGGCAATTGCCGACATGATTTGTCCCGGCGTACAATAACCACACTGAAAACCATCATGCTTTAAAAATGAAGCTTGCATTGGGTGTAATTCTTCTCCGTTGGCAATCCCTTCTATGGTCGTGATTTTTTTACCTTCTTGCATCACTGCCAAAGTCAAACAGGAATTTACCCTTTTGCCATCCACATGAACGGTGCAGGCTCCACACTGGCCATGGTCACAGCCTTTTTTTGTGCCTGTCAACTGTAAACGTTCCCTTACAAAATCCAGTAAGGTTTCCCTTGGTTCGGTATCCATTTTATAGGCTTTACCGTTCACTTCTATATTCAAAGGAATCTTCTCGAAGAAGGCGGCAATTCTCTCGTCGCTGTGCTTTTGGGCCGCTTTGGTTACCAGTGAAGGACTTAAAGCAATAGCTGTTAAAGCGGTGGTTGCTTTCAGAAATACTCTTCGGGAAGAACAAGTAAAATCTTGCGCTGTATCTTCAGGATGTTTTTGATCGGGCATGGTTTTAAATTGAATAGGAAATTTAAGGCTAAATATTGAATAAAGCTATAAGTGGAATGAAATTTTCTGTAAAAATATTGTCGGTAAGGTGTCTGTTCATTGATAGTTGAACAGCTCATCCTTAGCGCTACTAAGCCTTCTCTTAAGCTTATTTACCATTCAATCATCCTCCACAATGTAGCTATACTGTAAGTATAAGTTAGCTATACTCAAGCTATACTTGTCCTAATAAGTACAATTACCTAATCTTTGGTAGTATTTAAAACTTTAATTTTATGTACGCATTGGCTGATTAGCTACAGCATGGTAAGAAAATCTATTGTCAATTTCTAATAATGTCGAACAGCGAAGTGGTCTGTGAGAACACAGACCACGGATAGGATTTTTCAAAAAAAGGCTTTGTTCGGGTGTTGTTCGCTATGTCTTCGCTAGGTGTTCGCTCCGTCTTCGCTTAAAGTACCTTTTACCCGAACAGCTAGCGAACCGATGGCGCAACGATGGCGAAAGCATCACCTGTTCTTCAATAAAGAGGGATAGATTTATATTATAATTAATCTATCAACTTATTATTGACTTTTACATTTTTAAGGCTTAACCCATTGATTAAGCTTTTGTTCAATTCCCCATTTTTGGCTTCCACCTCTACATTTTCCATATTGAAATCAAATAACTTCACGTTAGGATCTTCTTTTGCATCAAAAAATGTATTGCAGGTGAGTTTGATGTTTTTTAAAGTGATGTGTTGTGCCGTAGAAATGGGAACATCTTTCCTTCCCTTCAGGTCAAAAAACTGTGTCCATTGGTAAACATCAACAAAAACATCTGCCTGTCCGGTAATATTTTCTAACCGGATGTATTCATAATTCTGTGGGGTATCAGGTCTCATTTTAAACCAAAGCAGTCTTTTAGCACCATCCGTTTTGCAGTTACGCATAATGATGTTTTTGTTGTGGATGGATTCGCTTCCGTTGGTATAGGCTGAATGACAAAAGCCGAAAGTGCAATCTTCAATAATAATATTGGTGTTTTCTCCATTATTTTTATCCTGGTCAGCATATGGACCTTTTCCGCCTTTAAGCGCAATGGCATCGTCGTTTACAGACATATAACAACCTTTTACCAATACATTTGAACAAACATCTAAATCAATGGCATCTGTACTTGGCGCTTTTATTTCTTCATGAGGAGAAGAAATATACAGATCAAGGATTTTTACATTATTACATTGGTAGTAATGGCTGGTCCAAAAGCCAGCGTTAACCAATCTTACGTCCTGTACTTGTACATCATTTGATTTCCAGATGAATACCAATCTTGGTCTGGAAACTTCTAGGTTGGTGCATTTTGGATTCTCAGCTCTTCTTGCCCAAAAAGCTTTATAATAATTGGTGCCGTTTCCGTTCAGCGTTCCTTTTCCGGATATAGTGAACCCATCCACTCCGTAAGCATTTACCAATGCTGGGAAATAGTCCAAGTTCTGTCCTTCCATTCTGGAAGGCATGATTGGATAATTGGAAATATC
>JBDSHZ010000108.1:0-10567 GCA_039918235.1 Pelobium sp. | reverse complement strand
ATCAACTGTGAAGGCTTTAATTTATTCCAAATCCCGAAATCAACCCCACAATCATCTTTTCTAACCATCCACCTTAAAAACATATTCAACCGTTTACAGGTAGATTTTTGTGCTGGCGAAGAAACGTGTTTGATGGTACGGCGTGGGAAATCTGCTAAAGAGAAAAAGTAGGAGCGAAAATAGTTGAGGTTACTTTCCACATTATCCTGAACCAGATTGGAAGCTAAACAAACATTGGAAGAGGGTTGATCGGTTAAACCGGATGTTATATCCTTAAAATCATTTCTAAATTCATTTGCTGCTGCAAATGGCAAAAAAGCATCTTCTAAAGAGTTGAAGCTCGAATAATGATGTTTAAAGAAATGGATGAAGTATAAAGTGTCGGTAGCATTGAAGGTTCGGTGTTTGAAATTCAACAATTTCTTAAGGTCAATGTCCTGATGGTTCATGATGAAATCATAAGGTGCGCCATCCATCAAACCGATCAGTTCCTTGCATTTATTAATAATGGTGACTCTTTGCCCCCAGGCCAGCATTGCACTCCAGAAACCCATAATTTCAATATCCTGCTTTTGGGTAAACAGATGTGGAATAGAAACGGGATCTAAAGTAATAAAACCGGGTTGGTTGTACTGTTGCACTTTAGCATCCAGAAATTCCTTCAGCTCCTGAAAATTAATTTGACGATTCATCGTTTTAATTCAAGTTTACCATTTAATTAAAAATCAAAATATGCTATTCTATTGCCTTAAGCTTTCTGCCTTTTGCTTTTAGCCTTTAATAATTTTATTTGAACCCAACTGATCATGAAAAAGCGCATCACCATTTATAAAATTACATTTCTATTGATTTTATGCATTCTTGCAACTTCCTGTCTTACTCAAAAAGAGAAAGAAACCAATAGAAGTCAAGTGAATGAAATGATCAAAAACAACCGTTTCAAATTTGAGGCACAGCAGGCAAATCCTTTAAGGCCCGATATTATTTCGGCTAATTTGAGAAACCTAAACGGAAATTATAGCTTAAGCTTGAGCAAAGATACCCTTAAATGCTATTTGCCTTATTTTGGGGTTGCCAGAAGTGCTCCTTATAATAGTACAGATAATGGCCTAAATTTCACCAGCACTGATTTTTCTTACGATAAAGTAGAAAAATCAAAAGGTGCTTATGAAATCACGATCATTCCAAATGATACCGACAAAGCCAACAAGCTGTATTTCACCATTTCTGAAAATGGCTCAGCTAGTCTGAATGTCACTAGTAATAACCGTGACCCCATTAGTTTTACCGGAAATATCCTTAAGAATTAAACTAGCTTAAAGCGGCTTCCAGATCTGCAATCAGGTCGTCCACATCTTCCACTCCTACGCTTAACCGCAAGAGGTTATCCACAACGCCAACCTTTTCTCTTTCTTCTTTAGGAATAGAGCCGTGTGTCATAGAAGCGGGGTGGTTCAGCAATGATTCTACGCCACCTAAAGATTCTGCCAGGGTAATAATTTTAAAATTTCCTGCAATCCTAAAGGTCTCTTTTAAATCAGCACCTTTCAATACAAAAGAAATCATCCCGCCGAAACCCCTCATCTGCTTTTTAGCCACATCATGGTTAGGATGATCGGTAAATCCCGGCCAATACACTTTTTCGATTTTTGGATGCTTCTTCAAATAATGCGCAATTATTTCACCGTTTTCACAATGCGCTTTCATTCTTAAATGTAAAGTCTTGATACCTCTTAACACTAAGAAAGCATCTTGCGGACCAGGAGTTGCACCACATGCATTATAGATAAACCAAAGCTTTTGATACAGTTCTTCATTGTTCGTCATCAATGCACCCATCACCACATCTGAATGGCCACCAATGTATTTGGTTACAGAATGCATGACTAAATCTGCCCCTAAATCTATTGGGTTCTGCAGGTATGGCGAAGCAAAAGTATTATCCACCGCTAATAGTAAACCTTTGCTTTTGGAAATCTTTGAAAGCTCCTCAATATCAATAATTTGCATCATTGGATTGGTGGGCGTTTCTGCCCAAATCATTTTAGTGTTCTCATTCACATATGCCAAAATATTTTTTGGATCAGTAAGGTCAATAAAATGAAATTTGATGCCGTAATTGGCAAATACTTTGGTGAATATCCGGTAAGAACCGCCATATAAATCATTACCTGTAATTACTTCATCTCCCGGGTTTAAGGTTTTCATCACCGCATCCGTTGCACCCATTCCACTTGAAAAAGCCAAACCGAATTTTGCGTTTTCTAAAGCTGCCAAACAATCTTCCAAAGCCTTACGGGTTGGATTAGTCCCCCTGGAATATTCATAACCTTTGTTATCTCCAGGCGATTTCTGCCAGTAAGTAGAGGTCTGATAAATTGGAGTCATTACTGCTCCGGTTGTAGGATCTGGATGTTGTCCGGCATGGATAGCCTTAGTTGCAAATTTCATATATTGTTATTTTATTCTTTGATCTTTAATCTTTATTCTTTGATCTTTAATCTTTAAAAAACAAACAGCTAAACAGAGAATTGTTTTAATATTTTTCATCATTTCAGGAAAGTCCTTCTCTTTTGGAGAAGAATTTAGGATGAGGCTTTTAATAGGCCAATGCAAAAATCACCCTTTCTTTAGAAGCTTTTCCAGTCACCATACAAAGTCCTTCTTCCTGCTCATTATTCAATGGAATGCAACGTATGGTTGCTTTCGTTTCTTCCTTAATTCTAGCTTCAGTTTCAGGGGTACCGTCCCAATGTGCTGCAATAAAACCACCTTTTCCGTTCAGGATCTCTTTAAATTCTTCATAAGAATCTACCTTGGTGGTCATCTCTGCTCTGAAATTAAAAGCTTTTTGATAAATATTTTCTTGGATGTTGGCGAGCAGTTTTTCAATCACTTCTGCAATGCCATCTCTAGAAATAGTTTCTTTTGTTTTCAGGTCTCTCCTGGAAATCTCAATCGTATTGTTCTCTAAGTCACGTCCGCCAAAGGCCAATCTTACAGGAACACCTTTCATTTCATATTCTGCAAATTTAAATCCAGGTCTTTGCGTATCCCTATTATCAAATTTAAAAGAAATTCCTTTGGCTTTTAAAGCAGTGGTCATGAGTTTTACCTGCTCAGAGATCTTAGCCAGTTCTTCCTCGCTTTTATAAATGGGCACAATCACCACCTGAATAGGTGCTAAATTAGGTGGAAGCACCAAACCCTGATCATCTGAATGTGCCATAATCAAAGCACCTATCAATCGGGTGGAAACACCCCATGAAGTAGCCCAAACATGTTCCAATTTCCCTTCTTTACTGGTAAACTTCACGTCAAAAGCTTTCGCGAAATTTTGACCTAAAAAGTGCGAAGTTCCTGCCTGTAGGGCTTTTCCATCCTGCATCAAAGCTTCAATACATAAAGTATCAATTGCTCCTGCAAAACGCTCATTGGCAGTTTTTCTTCCTCTAATCACCGGAACGGCCATCCAGTTTTCTACAAAATCCGCATAGATGTGCAGCATCTGTTCGGCCTCTGCGATAGCTTCTTCTGAAGTGGCATGAGCGGTGTGACCTTCTTGCCATAAAAATTCAGTGGTTCTTAAAAACAAACGCGTACGCATTTCCCAACGTACCACATTTGCCCATTGGTTCACTAGAATTGGTAAATCTCTGTAAGATTGAATCCATCCTCTATACGTGTTCCAGATGATGGTCTCTGAGGTGGGCCTCACAATCAGTTCTTCCTCTAATTTGGCATCTTCATCAACAATAATATTTCCGCTTCCATCGTTCTTTAAACGGTAATGCGTAACAACTGCACATTCCTTAGCAAACCCGTCAACGTGGGAAGCTTCTTTTGAGAAAAATGACTTCGGAATGAATAAAGGAAAATAAGCATTACTGTGCCCAGTATCTTTAAATTTCTGATCTAAAACCGATTGTATTTTCTCCCAAATAGAGTAACCATAGGGCTTTATAACCATACATCCCCTAACGGATGAATGGTCGGCAAGGTCGGCTTTTGTAACTAATTCGTTATACCACTGGGAATAATCTTCGGAACGGCTGGTTAATCCTTTGCTCATATATATTTTTGGAATTATTTTTGTATATTTAGTAATTATTAACTTCGGCTTCAAAGTTATAAATTTAAAAGATTAAAGCTTTAAGCTGACTAACCTATTATACCATGAAAGTTAAACATATCATTCAAATCTTATCATTATCCGCTATTGCAGTTTTGGGAACAGCATGCGCATCTTCCAACGTAGCCTTGCAGGCTAATAACGATGATGTGTATTTCTCTGATGTGACGGCCAACAAATTAGATTATGTGGCCACCACCAATGATTATAAATCTGGTAATTACACCGACCGTAATGGTTATGACCGTAATGACAATGATTACTATGATGGTTATCAGGCTTACAATGGCAGATTTAGCACATACAGTTTATACAACAATTATAGTTGGAGAGATTATTACTATCAAGACAGGTTAGGATATGATCCTTTTTGGGGTCCAAGTGGTTCTTACGGATACAATAGTTTTTATGGATCAGGTTTAAGTCTTTCTTTCAACTTGTTTAGCAATCCTTATAACTATTACGGATTCAACAACGGTTACTATAACAACTACAATAATAACAACTTTAACAATTACGGTTCTTATTACGGTAATTCTCCTTATTGGGGCATCTACTCCTATTATCGTCCTGGCTATTATGGAAATTACGGTAATTATGGCGGTGGTTATTATGGTGGAGGATATTATGGTAACGCAGTTGTAGGCAGGGCAAATAATCCAAGACCTAGAGGAAGTTATGACAATGTTAGAACAGCAGATAGAAATTCAAGCGGTGGTATTCCAATTCCACCATCAACTAACAGACCGGTAAGACCGGATGCGTATAATCCTGGTAATGGAAATGGTGGAAGAACTACAGACAGTAATGGAAGAACCTCTTCTACTAATTCTAATCCGGTAAATAGGCCAACACGTCCAACCTCTAGCCCATCTTCTGATAGGTCAAGAAACAGTACACCATCAAATAATACACCACCGGCACAAAATACGAGGCCAACACGTACAGAAACATCTTCACCTCCACCGTCAAGTTCATCATCTGGCTCTTCTTCTTCCTCTAGTTCATCTAGCGGAGGTTCATCAAGACCAACAAGGGGCGGAAATTAATCTTAATTAATGAAATTAAAACATATCTTTTTAATGGCTACCATAGTGGTAGCCACTAAATCTACCTTTGCACAATATTCTTCAGATGCGCTTAGATTTTCGCAATTTAGTAGTAGCAATACGGCTCGTTTTGATGCCTTGGGAGGAACTAAAACAGCTATTGGTGGTGATCTAAGTTCGCTATATGGCAATCCCGCAGGATTAGGCATGTTCTCTAAATCAGAGTTTAACTTTACGCCAAGCATCAACCTTAGAAATAATGACATCAGCTTTAATGGTGCTTCAAATAGTGCGACCAACAATAATGTAGATCTTAATAATTTAGGAGTGGTATTTCATTCTAAGACCTATAAAAAAGACAATTTAAATAAAGGTTTGTTAAGCATCAATTTCGGGATTGGTTATCAGAAGAGATCACTTTTCAGAAATGAATTTAACTTTAGCGGACAAAGCAACTTAAACGGATTAAGTGATTTTTTTACGGAGAATTCAAATGCTGAAAGAGTTAACGGAGGAATTCCGAATCCGGACAACCTAACTTCAGAAGCTAATTATGCAGCCTATTACTCTTATCTTACAGATTATCAGCAAAACAGCTATAGAAATATCACTTATGCAGATGCAGATCAAGCTTATAATTTCCGCAGAACTGGAGGAAACTCAGAAATTGATCTTTCTTTTGGTGTAAATGTGAGCAATAACTTCTTTATTGGTGGGGGTGTTGGCTTATCTTCTTTAAAATATACATCTGTTGAAACTACAAACGAAAAAGGAAGCACTAATCCAGCAAGTGGAATTGACAAAGATTATAATGTAGATTATACCCGTAATTTTGATACTGAAGGATCAGGCGTTAATTTTAAATTAGGCTTCATTATTAAACCTGTACAAGAGTTAAGAATTGGTTTATCTGCCGAGTCTCCTACTTGGTACAGTATTACAGATAAATACTCAGAAGAATTATTGGAGAAAATTAACAGTTACTCTGGTTTAGATTCTTATCCGTTTGAATATAATTTGAAAACTCCTTTTAAATTGAACGGAGGATTGGCTTATTTTATTGGAACTAAAGGATTTATTTCTGCTGATATTGGATTTGTTGATTATTCTAGCATAACACTTAGCTCAGAAACCAGTACTGTTGATCAATCTAATAACAATGCGATCAGTAGCAGTTATAAAAATGTAATCAACTACAGCGTTGGTGGAGAATACAAATTAAATGAAGCATTCCTTCTCCGTTTGGGTTATCAGTCTAAAGGTAACCCTTACCGTAATTTAGCCAACAGTGATTTTAAAAAGGATATTTTTAGCGGAGGCTTTGGTTACCGTTTTGGAGTGTACTATTTTGATATGGCTTTATTAAACAGCAACGATAAATTGTATTACAGCAACTATTCCTTAAATAATGGGAACCAACCAATTGCAACTGTAGATACTAGAAAAAATAGTGTTTCTCTTACTTTTGGGGTGAGGTTTTAGTCAGAGGTTAGAGGTGATATGAAAAAGGGAAATCGTAAGATTTCCCTTTTTTGCTTATTGTTTACCAGCCCATGCCCTGAGCATCCAGCTGGTTTTTTCTTTAAATCTTAAGAAACCGATGATCATATCTGCGGTACCTTCATCACCAGCATTTTCGGTAGCATTCTCTATCACTGCTCTTTCTATCTCAATTAAGTGTTTGAAATCATCTAAAATAGCTTCTACCATCTTTTCAGCAGCTAATCCTTCTGTCTTTATTTCCTTAATATCTGAGGTTTTGATATAATCTGCATAAGTGCTGTAGGGAGACTTTCCTAAAGTCAGTATCCTTTCTGCCAGTTCATCGATGGTAGTTTGCGCATTGTTATAAAGCTCTTCAAATTTAATGTGGAGATCAAAAAAGTTGTTTCCCCTAACATTCCAGTGGCATCCTCTTACTTTTTGGTAATGAATCTGATAATTTGCCAATAGAATGTTGAGGTGATCTACCAGTTCTATTACGTTTTTGTCTTTTAAACCTATCTTATTTGTTGTCATAATGTGTTCTTTTAATAAATAACAAAGCTGGCGTGATCTTGTTTAAGTTTTTTTAATTCTCACCACTAGGTTATAGTTTTCAATTTTAGTAACTACAATATCGGTTCCACTATCTATAAAGCCATCATCAGAAACCACATCAAAGTAATTTCCATCAATTTCAATTCTGCCTGCTGGGCGTAAATCTGTTTTGGCAATGCCAAATTTCCCTAATAACTCAACTGATGGCTTATTTACCTGATAACCATCGTTAGATTGTTGTTCATCTTCCAATACCAATCTTCGGAAAGCTTTAGAACGCAGTATACTACCCCCAAAAACAACGGAAAGAAATACTGCACCAATCATAGAACCCACCACAATTAAGAACGACTGCACCAATCTTTCGCTACCGCTAATGCTGAGGTCGAAGAAATCATTCAGCACCAAACTCATGGCCAAGCCAGTTACCATAAATACAAGACCCAATATGCCAAACACGCCAAAACCGGGGATCACAAATATTTCTAAAGCAAGCAACATCACTCCAACCACAAATAAAGCAATCTCCCAATTATCAGCAAGACCTTCTAAATAAAGCGGCGCAAAAAATAATACTGCAGCAATAATGGCTACTAATAAAGCAAACCCAATTCCGGGGCTCTGCAACTCAAAATAAATCCCTCCTATCATCAATAAAATTAAGATGCTGCTTACTGCTGGGTTGGTTAACAGGCCTATAATATTATCTACAGGTGTTGGCATATAAGTCTCAATTTTAGGATTGCTGATTCCTTCCTGTTTCAGCACATCAATTAAAGAGGAAGCTTCATTGACACAATAGCCATTGGCAATGGCTTCTTTAGTAGTAAGCGTTAAAACCTTCCCCTTTTCACTCATTCCTGCTATTTCAACATCTGGATCTACAAAAGCTTCTGCTATTTTAGGGTCGCGGCCTTTGGCTTCAGCAGTAGTCCGCATCAATCCCCTCATATACGATTGATATTTCTCTGGCATAATCTCTCCGCTCCCGTTCACCACGCTTGCAGCGCCAATGTTAGCACCCCTGCTCATATAAATTTTATCGCATGCTATAGAAATGAGTGCACCCGCAGAAGCTGCATTATTGTCAATATAAACCACTGTCTTTATGGGACTGTTCATTATTTTGGTACGGATAGAATCTGCAAAATCTAACATCCCTCCGTAAGTATTAAGATTGATCAATAAGATTTCTGCACCACTTTTCTGGGCCATTTCAAAAGCTTTACGGGTATCCCGCCACGCAGCAGGATTTATTTCTTCTTTTAAATTCAGCTGGTATACCTTTGTTTGCGCCAACAATGCCGAACTGAAAATGCAAAAGTTAAAAAATAGACCAAGCTGGATAATCCTTTTCATAATTGATTAATTTTGTTGAGATGTTATTAACTAAAGATACACCAAAGCTTTTATACCGCCAGCAATGTGAAGGAATAATTTGGAAATTGGAGCTGGATGAAGTTAAAGAAATAATGGTTTGGGAATGTAGGAATGAAAATAAAAAAGTTTCTTTTTATGCATATGATTTTAAAAATGAATGTACAGCCCTCATTAATTACACTTTTAAAGAGGAATGGCTCTTAGGTTTAGATTATGTAAATCAAGGAATCGCGTACTTTCATGGTTCTGAAAGTGAGTTTTCTCCGGTGCATAAAGGATTGATAGCTTTTGATATAAAAGCACAAAAAATTATATGGGAACATTTTAACATTAGCTTGCAAAGCTATAGCACAGCAGGTGTTCTTGTTTTTGATCCTCGCTTATTTCCAAGGAAATACCAATTATTAGATTTAATAACTGGCAATCACATTAAGTTAATAACCGTTGATGAATTATCTTTCTTTTCGCCTACTTATCCTCAGGTTTTATTCCCTAAAAATATAGAGAATGCAAAAGAATGGGACAGCACTCAAGAGCTATCCATCAATGATTTAACCTTAAAATCAGGATATGAAAAAGAGGAAGGACAGGTTCATCAATACTTAAAAATTATTCGGACAGGGCAAACTGTCTTTAAAGATTATTTAGGAAAGAATATACAAAAACAATCTTTTGATACGTTCTTTGTGTGGCAAAACAAATTGATTTACGTAAGAAACAAGTCAGAAATTCTCACATATTTACTATAATTGCAAATCTTTTAAACACATCCAGGTATTCATGAAATTTAAAAGCCTTCTTTTTATCAGTATTTTATTTTTTTCAATAAAAACATACGCTAATACCCTTAAAGATTCTATCGGAGTAGAAAACCTAAATGGTAAAAAAATCATCCTTCACAAAGTAGAAGCCAAAGAAACCTATTATTCTTTAGGGAGGAAGTATAAAATAACGCCACAAATAATTATGGAATTCAATAAAAATATAGGTTTACAGCCTAATGATGTTGTTAAAATTCCTACCCAGCAAAATTTCGAAAGTGCAAAGCCAGTTAGCTTTTCTTCGCCACAAAAAAACACTAATCTCCCAAAGGAAACTACGCATACTGTAAAACCAGGTGAGACCCTTTATGCCATTGCCAGCCAATACAATATGCGAATTGATGATTTAAAGTTATTAAATAAGCTCAACAGCAGTTCCTTAAGCGTAGGCCAGATTTTAAAAGTAATAGATAATGAAAGCGTAAGTTTAAATCCAGAATTACAAACCAATGCTAATGGCAAACCCGTATTGGTTAAAGAAATCCCTAAGGCTGTTGAAAACATTACTCCCCCAGTACAGGCTAAGATTAAATATTTAGATTCCACTGATTCACAGAATGGCTTAGAAATCCCTAAAAACCGGTATGGCATTACAGAAATGAACGACAAAGGTTTGGCCGTTTGGATTGATGACAACAACTTAGACCCTAACAAAAGCTATGCATTGCACCGCACTGCTCCGGTGGGAACCATTATTAAAATCACTAACCCTATGACCAACCGCAGTGTTTTTGCCAAAGTGGTGGGAAGGTTTACAGAAAATGCAACTACCAAAGACGTCATTATTGTGCTCACTAAAGCTACAGCAGATGCCATTGGCGCATTAGATAAAAGATTTATAGTAAATATCACCTTCGGTATTCCAAATAATGAACAGCAATAAACCCTACGTAATTGGTGTGGCCGGGGGCAGTGGCTCGGGAAAAACTTTTTTTCTAAATTGCTTTTTAAACCACTTTTCATCAGAAGAAGTTTGTTTGCTCTCACAGGATGACTATTATATCCCTGTTGGGGAAATGACCGCCGATGAAAACCGGCACCACAATTTTGATTTGCCCAGTTGTATTGAAGAAAGCAACTTTGAAAAGGATGTAAACGATTTGCTGAACTTTAAAACAGTTTATAAAAAAGAATACACCTTTAAC
>JBDSHZ010000107.1:0-6835 GCA_039918235.1 Pelobium sp. | reverse complement strand
TCTATAATTTTATCTCTTAGCATTGGGTTTTGCTTTAATTGTAAATAATTGATTGTCAGTTAATTAAATACAATAATCATGCCCTTTGCTATCTTTTTGTTAACTATTTCTTATCCCGAACTCACGTCAACTTAACTTATTCAATTCCATCCAATCCATCCATTTAGCAGTTTTTTCCTTGTCAAAAGTCCCATTTCCGTCTGCTTCTCCAACCCCCCATTCAGTTATAAAAATAGGTAATCCTTTTTTCAGTGCTACATTAGCTTTTGCCATTAAAGCTTCCTGATGTGCAGGTTCAGATGAATAAAAATGGAAAGAGTAAGCAATATTTACAACATTTTTTAAAGGATCAACAGCTACCATGTCAATATCCTGATCCCAGTGAGGAGACCCTACTACAATCAAATTTCTTTTGGTGTGCTTTCTAATCTCTGGTATCACTTCATAAGCATATTTTTTTACCACTTCCCAAGATTGTCTTTCCGGCTCGTTCCAAATCTCATATATCATATTAGGGTAACTAGCATATTTTGAGGAAACTTCTGAAAAAAAAGCTTTCGATTCAGCAACATGAAGCTCTCCATGATGATCATGCCAGTCCATCATTACATAAATTCCATTAGCAATAGCGCTATCAATTACTGAAAAAATCAATTCCTTCTGTTCTTTCGGATTTTCAATATAACCACCTTTAGGCTGTACAGCCATTGATAGTCTAATAACATTAACCTTAAAATCTTTAATTAGCCAATCAATCACTTTAGCATTGTAATATTTTTTCCCACCCCAAATGCTCCATGAGAGGCTCACTCCTCTCAATTGTGGTGTATTCCCCTTTTCATCAACTATTTTTCCATTATTAATTGCCAACCAACCATGATTTTCAACAGCATCACTCAATGGGTGCTGTTGACTAATTAATTGCTTTGATTTACAGGAAATCAAGCTGATGAAAAGAAGAATAAGTAACGTTTTAACCATAGCGATAGCTAATCTATTCAAAAATAAAAGTATAACCCATTTTAACCTTAAGAAAAATAGAGATTTAGCTACCAGATTTATTTTCTCTCAGCTTTTTATATAACTTAACTGCAGTCATAATAATCACAGCAAAAGCGATGAGCCCAAGTAGGCCATATACCCAATCAATAGCACTTTTTAAGATTACTGTAAAAACAATGGCCACTAAAAAGATGGTTGCCAGCTCCCTCCACAATCGTAACTGAAAACTAGTCATTAAAAATTTCTCAGATTTTAATTGAACTACTATCCGTTGACATATAAAATGATAAATAAGTAAGCCTGCTACGAAAGCCAGTTTTACCCACATCCAATCAGTCTTTAACAACATAGGATTTAAGTAAAGCATAGCAATACCAGCAGCAACTGAAAACAACATTGCTGGCGTGGCGATAATATTCCAAAGCGTAGATTCCATCTTAATGAATTGATTCCGAAGTATCAATTTTTCATTTTCAGGTTTATCATTTGCCTCTGTATGATAAATGAATAAACTGAGGATATAAAAAAGCCCAGCCATCCAGCTAACTACAGAAATGATGTGAATGGCAAGTAGGTATCGGTACATTTAATTATAAAGTTAAAAATTCGCAAGTCAAAAGTCCTTCTCCATTGGAGAAGGATTTAGGATGAGGCTCTTAATACCTAAACTCTTTCACTACCTCAATGGCATATTTCACATGATCGAAAGGAATATCTGGCATAATACCGTGGCCCAAATTAAAAACAAATCCTTCTTCTCCACGCATCCGTTCAAATAAACGATGAATCCTATCCTTAATCACATGTTTTTCTGCATATAAAATATGAGGATCTAAATTTCCCTGAACTGCAATACCCTTAGGCAAGCGTTGTTTAATATCCTTTAAATCTGCATTCCAATCAACAGAAATTACATCTGGTTTTGCTTCGGCCATTAATGGCGCAAAAACAGAACTTCCTTTACAAAAAGAAATTACAGGAACATCTTTCCGGTTCAGTTTAGAAATAATTTCTACGTTATATTGATGTGAAAACTCGTTATAATCGTCCCAACATAAAGCCAAGGCCCAACTGTCAAATAGCTGTACTGCATTTACTCCTGCCGCAATTTGAAGGTTTAAATAATCGGCAGTAACCTTTGCTATTTTGCTCAATAATTTATGAGCCAAATCAGGATGGTTATGAATAAATAATTTTGTCAGCTTAAAATCCTTTGACGAACCACCTTCAATTAAATAGCTCATTACGGTAAAAGGAGCACCCGCAAAACCAATTAAAGGAATAGAACCGTTTAACCGTTGTTGGATTACTTTAATGGCATCGGCAACGTATTGCAATTCATCAATACAGTCAACAGATAAATTATCTATATCCTGAGCATTTCTAATTGGATTGGCAAACCTAGGTCCAATACCTTGGGTAAAGCTTAAATCGCCTCCCATTGCCTCGCCTGTTACCAGTATATCACAGAAAAGAATGGCGGCATCAATTCCCAATAATTCAACTGGCAACATGGTCACGTCTGCGGCAATCTCAGGTGTTTTGCACATCTCTAAAAAAGAGTATTTGTTTTTAATCTCCCAATATTCAGGCATAAAACGCCCTGCTTGTCTCATCATCCAAACTGGTGGACGTTCTGTTTTTTGCGAAAATGCTGCTTTGATAAATAAGGAATCTTTCATTTAATTTTCCGTAATTCTTTCTCTATATTATTTAATATACTCTTGTATTTGGCTGTTAAAGGGAGTTTTTCTGCTTGATTGATCCAAACCATTCCCTTTTCTTGATCATTATTTCTTAGGCTGATATTTGCCAAGTGCATTAAGGCAACGCCCAAATCATGAGCTCTTAAACCTAAACTTGCCGCTTGTCCTAAATGATATTCGGCGTTGGTGTAATCCATCTGATTAACCGCAATACTGCCTAAAAGAAATTCATAATAAGGCTTCTTTCTTTTATTGAGGTACGAAGGTTTTTTAATCGTCAACAATAGTTCTTTTGCCTTTTCGTAATTTTTCAGCTTAAACTGTTTAGCCGCCAGTACAACAGTCCCTTCTTTAAAATAGCCCCAAATCACTAATGCTACAAACATTAAACCGAGTGCTGCAATTTCATAAACCTGATAAAAAGCTGCCAAAGAAGCTGCCAAAATCAATGCTATACAAACTGCAATTCTAGCCTTATTGGTAAACATAATAATTAATGCCCGTCAGTAAATTTATAACCTACTCCACGGATAGAATGGAAATAAATAGGATTCTTTTGATCAGGTTCGAAATATTTTCTGAAGGTTAGGATGAAGTTATCAATGGTTCTTGTTGATGGGTAAACGTCATAATTCCATACGGTCTCCAAAATCTGCTCTCTAGAAACTGCCTCATTTTTTCTTTCGATCAAAAGCTTTAACAACATGGTTTCCTTTTTGGTTAAAGCGGTAATGCTTCCATCGTCATTCTTTAATTCAAAAGAATTGAAATAAATGGTTTTGTCGCCAATTTTGTAAGAGTTGATTTCTTTCAAATCATCTCCCTTCATGCTTCTTTTGATGAGGTTATTTACCCTCAAAATCAGCTCTTCCAAATTGAAAGGTTTAGTAAGGTAATCATCAGCTCCTTTTTTCAAACCTGTAATTCTGTCTTCAGAAGTGTTTTTAGCTGTTAAAAACATAATAGGTACTTCACTATTCTCCAATCGTATAGTTTCAGCAACCTGAAAACCATCAATTTCCGGAACCATTACGTCAAGAATGATCAGGTTGAATTTCTCTTCTTTATATACTTTTAGGGCTTTTTTACCATCAGTAACGGCTCTTACAAAAAAGCCTTCCATTTCTAAGTTTAGTTTAATGGCTTCTAGAAGATGTTCTTCATCTTCCATCAATAAAATTCTTTGTTTTAAAGACATGTTCTTTTTGTTTAATTAAAAGAAACTTCAAAAACCGTTCCTCTTGGTTGGTTATTCTTAACTTTTATCTGTGCCTGATGATTGTCAAGCACCTGTTTCACAATGAATAAACCCAAACCAGTACCTTTGGTTTTACGGGTATCTTCACTCCCTACTCTATAAAATTTATTAAAAATCTTTGGTTTTTCATCATCTGCAATGCCTATACCTAAATCTGCGACTTTAAAGCAGACTTTTCCATTAGCTTTACGGTGCAAATTAACATGGACAGGCATACAGTCTGGAGAGTATTTAACCGCATTCTCAATGAGATTGGTGACTACTGAAGCCAAAGCAAAATGGTCTCCTGTTATGTATACATTTGGATCAATAGCTGACACAATGGCTTCTTTGCTACAAACATGAATCTGTAAGCGTGACACTATTTTGTCTACCAGTTCAGAAAGATTTAATTCTTCTTTTGGAAAGGAGTAGGATTTATTCTCAATTTTTGTAGCTAAAAGCATATTCTCTACCAAATCGTCCAAACGCTCAATATCTAATAAAGACTTTCCTATAAAATCCTTCTGTTGCGCTCTGTCTAACTCTCTTTTGTGTATGGTCTGTAGATAAAGCTTTATAGAAGCTAATGGTGATTTTAGCTCATGGGTTACAGAAAGCAAGAAATTTTTCTGCTGATTATTAATACGCTTTTCCTTATCTATAGCTTTATGGAGCTTATATATTCCAAAACTCATCAAAGAAATAAACACAAAACCTTCTCCTATCACCATTCCTCTTCGGGCAGGTTCCAGCTCTACTAAAAGCGCTGCCCACCAAAAAAGCTGTGCAAATACATAGCATACAAGCGCATAAAATATAGTTATAGGCTTAAAAGACATCTCTATTTATTTTTAAAAACAATATCAAGGCTATCAAATATAGCTCTTTTTGCTTTCTCCAAATCTATTTTAGAATGTGCTGCAGATAAAAAACCTACTTCATAACCAGAAGGGCCTAAGTAAATTCCTCTGTTTAACAATTCGCGGTGCATCATTTTAAATTTTTCCATGCTGGCTGCGTCAATGGCTTCAGCAGTCTGGATTTTATCCTGATCTGTAAATGCAAACCAGAAAATTGATCCTATCTTAAATACTTTGAATTTGTAGTTATTTGCAGTTGCATAACGTTGGATAGACGCCGTAAATTCCTCTGTCTTTGTATTTAAATCTTTATAAAAACCAGATTTCACTAACTCAGATAACTGTGCAATACCCGCTGCCATAGCTACTGGATTACCTGATAAAGTTCCGGCCTGATAAACACTTCCTTCTGGAGAAATATTTGACATTATTGCACTTGATGCTCCATAAGCACCAACAGGTAAGCCTCCACCTATAATTTTACCATAGGTCACAATATCTGGCTTGATGTCATAATAACCTGCTGCGCCTTCAAAACCAACTCTAAAACCAGAAATCACTTCATCAAAAATTAGCAATGCTCCTTGCTCATCGCATATCGTTCTTAAGTATTCCAGAAAATTTTTATCCTGTAAAAGCAATCCATTATTTGCTGGTATGGGTTCAATAATGATACAAGCAATTTGTTCTTTAAACTGATCAAAAGCTGCCTTAACAGCATCTTTATCATTCAAAGAAATCACGATGGTTTCCTCTGCATAAGCTTTTGGAATACCGGCTGAAGAGGTTTCTCCGAAGGTGACCAATCCCGAGCCTGCTTTCACTAAAAGTGCATCGGTATGCCCATGATAGCATCCTTCAAATTTGATGATTTTATCTCTTTTGGTAACGCCTCTGGCCAAACGAATGGCAGACATTACTGCCTCTGTACCAGAACTGGTAAACCTGATTTTTTCAATAAATTGGTTATTCTTTATAATGAGTTCGGCAAGTTCGTTTTCTAAAGCGGTTGGTGCCCCAAAAGACATCCCGTTTTGCATCACCTCAATTACCTTTTCTCGTACTTTAGCATTATTATGTCCTAAGATTAAAGGTCCCCAAGAGCAGCAGAAATCAATAAATTCATTACCATCTGCATCCCATATTCTACAACCATCTCCCTTTTCTATAAATAATGGCGTTCCATAAACCGATTTAAAAGCTCTTACCGGAGAATTTACTCCACCAGGAAAATAGGTTTTTGCTTTCTCATATAATTCAGCAGATTTTTCTCTCGGAATATCAGGCTTATCGCCATAAACTAAAGGAGATTCTTCTTTTGAATTAGGAGTGAAAATATTTTTAATCGAATCGAACATTTTTTTTAAGCTTTATAATGAAAAATCATTATATCCATTTATTGGCCAATACTTCTTTAGCGTGATAAGTCAAAATCACATCTGCACCAGCTCTCTTAATTCCCATTAGGGTTTCTGTAATAGCCCTATGATCTAACCAGCCATTCTGTATAGCCGCTTTTACCATCGCATATTCACCACTTACATTATATGCGGCAATTGGTAAATCGAAATTATCTTTCAGCAATTTAACTATATCTAAATAGGCAAGTGCAGGTTTTACCATTAAAAAATCTGCCCCTTCTTGCATATCTAAACTCGCTTCTATCAATGCTTCCCGTTGATTAGCGGGGTTCATCTGATAAGTTTTTTTGTCGCCAAACTTTGGTGCCGAATTTAAGGCATCTCTAAAAGGTCCGTAAAATGCACTTGCATATTTAGCGGTATAAGACATTATAGAAACATTGGTAAATCCATTCTCATCTAATGCTTCCCTAATATATTGTACCCTGCCATCCATCATATCTGATGGAGCAATAATGTCTGCTCCGGCCTTTGCTTGTGCAACTGCCATATCGGCTAAAATCCGTAAAGTTTTATCATTTACAATTTCTCCATTCTCCACCAACCCATCATGGCCGTCTGAACTATATGGATCCATTGCTACGTCTGTCACGATACAAGCTTCAG
>JBDSHZ010000106.1:0-5633 GCA_039918235.1 Pelobium sp. | reverse complement strand
CCCTTAAAAGTTATAAAACCTAAAACCAATACAGTAATTACTGCTATAGCGATTACCCCTACTCTAGATTGCGATTTAGAAAAAATAATATTTATTCCTGTAATTATCAGAATTAGAGGCCAAAAGCGCCAAATGTAACCCCAACTAAAATCAATGTATCCAAAGTTTTCCAATAGGAATATTCCTCCTACAAAAACAAATATAATTCCCCAAAATATTTTATCAGCTTTCATCCTTTTTGTTTTTATTGTTTTCAATTTGAGATAAAGGTGCACTGTTTAGAACCATTTATTAATGATGATCCATTACAGGTCTTTAATGCTCTATTTATTATAATTATCAGTTTGGTCTGTATCAGTTGGAACCTCTTCTTTAACTTCCGAATCATCCTCAGTTTTCTTCTTAAAATCTGAAGGATCAAAATCATTAATTTTTGATTGCTGGCTTGCTTTAAAAAGAATGCTTAATCCAATCACCACGAAAACCAATGGCCATAACTTCCCTACGTTAAACCAGTTTGGAATGATATCAAACTCATCCAGAAGAAAATATGCCCCAAACCCAATCAATAACAAGCCACCTATTAAGTTAATATTTACTTTTTCTTTAGGTTTAAAAGTTGAGCCATAGTTGTTTGTTTGGTCTTTATTTACTTTATAATCTGTAAAGCTATATGGATTACTATCTTCCGGCACTGCTATCCACAAGATAATGTAAATCCATAATCCACCTCCGCCAAAAAAAGTTGCGAGTACAAAAGCAATCCTTACCCAGGTAACATCTAATTGAAAATACTTTGCTAATCCTGCAGCAATACCAGCCACCATCTTGCCGCTGATATCTCTTGTTAATTTCTTTTCCATAATATTTTTCCTTTCCTTTCTAAATTTGACCGTGAATGGGCTTTATAACAATCTGTTCAACATTAGCACCTTTACTCATACTCATGATCTGCAAAATTGCCGAAGCTACATCCTCTGGCTTAATAAATTCATCAGGAGAAACTTCAGTGCCTTTCCATGAATCTGTTAAAGTTGAACCCGGCAAAATTGCCGTTACTTTTACATCATGTTCTAGGAGCTCCGCTCTCATGATATTGTTAAGACTCAATAAAGCCGCTTTAGTTACACAATAAGACCCTGCATTTGCAATACTTTCTAAGCTGGCTACAGAACAGATATTAAAAATATATCCATTTCTCCGTTCTTTCATAAATGGAGCCAGTTTTTTATATAAATAATAGGCTGCATAAACATTAATTTTCATGTGCTGATCCAAACTATCATCTGCTTCTACCAATATAAATGAAGGCTTAAACAAACCCACACAATTTACAAGCACATCAATTTTTCCAAGTTTTTCCAGTGCTTCATCGGCGAAAGCTAAAACTTCTTCCTTCACACTGCAATCAACTGATTTTATAAACACTTTTGTGGATGGAAATTCTTTGATGATTTCATTTTTCAGTATCTCCAATTCTTCAATCGTTCTTGCGCACAATGCTAAATGATGACTATTTCTTGCCATTTGAAGTGCCACTTCCTTTGCAATTCCTTTTGAAGCTCCCGTGATTAATATATTCATGCTACAATTTTTATATTTAATGTTGAATTTAGGTTTAATAATTGCAATAGATAAAAAAGCTTATTTTTACGCAAAAATAAATATATGATATTTTACAACTTCGGAAAATATATTTTAATGATTCAGGCGGTTTTCAGACGCCCGGAGAAGTTCAGCATTTACAAGAATGAAATTTTTAGGGAGATGGTTGATATTGGACTTGGCTCTTTAGGAATCATCAGCATTATTTCCATATTTATTGGTGCAGTAACCACTGTGCAAACTGCATTTCAGTTAACCAGTGACTTAATTCCAAAATCTATTATTGGCGGTATCACCCGTGATTCTACCATTTTAGAGTTAAGCCCCACTATTTGCTCTTTAGTTTTAGCGGGCAAAGTTGGCAGTAGCATTGCCTCTCAAATTGGGACCATGCGGGTAACCGAACAGATTGATGCCTTAGAAATTATGGGTATAAATGCACCAGGTTATTTAATTTTACCAAAATTACTTGCAGGTGTCATCATGATTCCAATGTTGGTAATTGTAGCTATATTTTTAAGCATTACTGGAGGTTATTTAGCAGGAGTTGCATCTGGAGCGGTAACCGCAGCAGAATTTATTCAGGGTTTAACCACTGATTTTATTCCTTTTACTTTACTGGTTGCCATGATAAAAGCATTAATTTTTGCTTTCATTATCACTACGGTTTCTGCATACCAAGGTTTTTATACTAAAGGTGGTGCATTAGAGGTGGGCGCCTCCAGTACGAAGGCAGTAGTGGTGAGCTGTATTGCTATTTTAATTTCTGATTATATTATTGCACAACTTTTATTATGATTAAGGTTAAAGATATTTACAAAAGCTTCGGCGATAATGAGGTGCTTAAAGGCATCTCAGCAACGTTCAAGCCAGGGGTTACCAGTTTAATTATTGGCAGTTCTGGGTCAGGTAAAACTACTTTGATGAAAAACATGGTGGGACTGCATGAACCTGATAAAGGATCTGTGTATTATGACGACCGCGACTTTACCACAATGGATATGGAGGAAAGGATAGACATTAGAAAAGAGTTAGGGATGCTTTTCCAAGGTTCTGCTTTGTTTGATTCTATGACTGTGGAAAAGAACATCCGTTTCCCTTTAGATATGTTCACCAACCAATCAAAAGCAGAAAAATTAGAACGTGTAAATTTTGTTTTAGAAAGGGTAAACCTAGCCGGTAAAAATAAGTTGATGCCTTCTGAACTTTCAGGCGGGATGATGAAAAGAGTAGGAATTGCAAGGGCAATAGCCATGCGTCCAAAATATCTTTATTGTGATGAACCCAATTCTGGTCTCGATCCAAAAAGTTCTATTATGATTGATGAGCTTCTGAAAGAAATCACAGAGGAATATGACATCACCACAGTGATAGTAACACATGATATGAACTCTGTAATGGGCATTGGAGATCATATTCTTTTTTTACACCAAGGCCAGAAGTGGTGGGAAGGATCAAAAGAGGAAATTACCAAAACAGACAATAAAGAATTAAACGAATTTGTATTTGCCACCAAATTGATGGAAACACTTTTGAAGAAATAATTCATAGTTGATGTTGAATAAACTTTACTATGAACAATCATCCATCAATTATTAGCCATTAGCCAATATGAACCCCAATATACAATCCCTAAGCCCTGAGAACTGGAAAGATTACGAACTGATAGATTGTGGAGATTTTGAAAAACTGGAAAGGTTTGGAGAATTAATCTTGATCAGACCCGAACCACAAGCGGTTTGGGCAAAGGTTTTGCCGGAAAGTGAATGGCAGAAAATGCACCACATCAAATTCAGAGGTAAATCAGCAACTTCAGGCGAGTGGGTAAAGAAAAACCCAAAAACGCCCGACCGTTGGCATGTTGAATATAAAAATAAAGACGCGGCCATTAAATTTAGGTTAGCTTTAACTTCCTTTAAACACGTTGGTATCTTTCCTGAACAAGCAGTAAACTGGGATTTTATATCTTCAAAAATCAAAGCTTTCAAAAAGCCAAATCCAAAAGTATTGAACCTATTTGCCTATACAGGTGGCGCTTCCTTAATTGCTAAGGCAGCTGGCGCAGATACCACTCATGTGGATTCTATTAAACAGGTAGTAAGTTGGGCCAATGAAAATCAGGAAATTTCTAATTTAAAAGATATCCGCTGGGTAGTGGAAGATGCTTTGAAATTTGTACAACGCGAGCTGAAAAGAGGAAATACCTATAACGGAATTATTCTGGATCCTCCTGCTTATGGCCATGGGCCAAAAGGCGAAAAATGGAAACTGGAAGACCTGATCAAGGAAATGATGCGTGACGTAGTGCAATTATTAGATCCGGAAGAACATTTCCTAATCTTAAATACCTATTCTTTAGGGTTTTCATCAATTATTGTGGAAAATTTAATCAGAGGAGCTTATCCTCAGGTGAAGAATTTAAACATCGGAGAATTATATCTTAAAGCCCGTAGCGGAATCAATTTGCCTTTAGGCGTTTTCGGTAAATTCAGTTCTGTTTAATTGTTGAAATCTTTTTATAATAAAACCAAGCCTTAATTCTATTTTCACCCAAAATTATAATAATGTTACCCATGAAAAACTTTTTGATTGTACCGCAATTGTTATGTGCGGCTTATATATTTTCGTCCTGCTCTGGAGCAGACAGCAAAACTTCTAACAACGCAGGAACAGCTGATTCTACCAAAACAGAGGCTGTTGCCCAAGAGAAAGAAAATCTTTTTAAACCGGTTGACTCCGCAAAATATTACCAACTGCAAAAATATCTTGCCAATGGAGATACTACTGGTAAATGGCCTATAAAGAATGATGTGCTCCCAATAAATGGTGCGATTTTACCCTTTAACAGAATCATTGCCTATTACGGTAATTTGTACGTGAAGAAAATGGGTCCTTTAGGGAAATATGAACCTAAAGAAATGTGGAGGAAATTAGATGAAGAGGTTGCTAAATGGAACAAGGCCGATACGGTCATCAAATCCATTCCAGCTTTACATTATATTGCTACCGTTGCAAGTGGTTCACCTAATAAAGACGGCTTGTACATTAACCGTATGCCAGATAGCCAAATTGACTCTGTTTTAAAAATAGCGAAGATGTACGGGCATGATGCGATTGTTTTCTTAGACGTTCAAGTAGCGTTAAGCAAGCTGAAAGATGAATTGCCAAGACTAGAGAAATATTTAAAATTACCTAACGTACATTTAGGTATCGATCCGGAGTTCTCTATGAAAACTGGAGTGGTTCCAGGAAAGAAAATTGGGGTTTACGATGCGGCAGACATCAACTACGCTTCCGAATATTTAGCCAAGCTGGTAAAAGATAATAACCTGCCTTGTAAAGCTTTGGTAGTTCATCGTTTTACTCAAAAAATGGTAACCAACTATCAGAATATTAAATTGCGCAAAGAAGTTCAACTATTGATGCATATGGATGGATTTGGCCCACCTGAACTTAAAAAAGGTACTTATCGTCATTATTTATACCGTGAGCCGGTACAGTTTGTAGGTTTTAAATTGTTTTACATTAATGATATTGCACAGGCTCCAAACCATTTGATGACGCCTGACGAATTGTTGAAGTTAACGCCAAAACCTGTTTATATCCAGTTTCAGTAAATAAGCAGTTAAAAAGTTTACAGTTCTCGGTTGAGAGTTATAAATCTAATTATCAAAAGAGCCTCTGAATTAGAGGCTCTTTTGGTTTTAAACTTCTTTTTAATTCCAAAATTGATATTATATAAAAATAAGTATCTTTAATTTATGCCTCAATCTAATCTCATTCCTGATGAAGTGTTAATGAATAAGATTTATCTTATTAGGGATCAGAAGGTGATGTTAGATAGAGATTTGGCAACATTGTATGGTGTAAAAGCTATACGTTTAAGAGAACAGGTCAAAAGTGGAGTTGCTACCTTTGAGTAGAGACATTTATAGAGCAGATTTAAAAGAGTAATTTTAAATTTGATTAATATGAAACACAGAGTATTTGATGATGAGTTCAAGAAGATGGCCGTAGAGCTGTCCAGG
>JBDSHZ010000105.1:0-4223 GCA_039918235.1 Pelobium sp. | reverse complement strand
TCTTCCTCTTTTTTGCTGTCCTTCAAATCCATAAACCAAAAGTTCCCTTCATCATCTACCTGTTGTAAAGACATTGGGCGTACAGACATTGGAATACCCGTTTTAATATTTGTACAAAAAAAACAGGTTTCGGCACCTTCGGCCAATTCCTTCATTTTCTCAATGGCATCTTTTCCGAATAAGTTTTTTGTGGTGTCTTCTGTTTGTGTTGGCGTTTGACTCTCGTTCTTTCTGTTTTCCATAGTATTTTATTTTTTGAATTTGTTTAACAGAAACAAATATTAGTCCAATACCAAATGGGATTTAAAGCTTAAATTTTAGACTAAAAGATTCATAAAATAGCTCAATAGATTTTTTTTTATTCTTGCTTTATTTATTGGAATGAGAATTGTTTATCAAAACCGATATCCTATAATCTATAACTATTAACATCATGAAAAGCACCAAATCAGACAACAAAGAAACATCAAGCAAAAAAATTGAAGACCTCTCCAAAAACACGGAAGATGTGAGTGGACAAAAAATGTCTACTAATCAGGGTTTGTTAGTGAATGACGATAACAACTCTTTAAAAGCTGGAGAAAGAGGAGCAACTTTATTAGAAGATTTTATTCTGAGAGAGAAAATCACTCATTTTGACCATGAACGGATTCCGGAAAGAATTGTGCATGCCAGAGGAGCTGGTGCCCATGGAGTTTTTAAAGTTTACGATGACAGTTTAAAAGAATTTACAAAAGCTAAGTTTTTGACCGACCCAAGTATTGAAACACCTGTTTTTGCTAGATTTTCTACAGTGGCAGGCTTTAGAGGTTCTGCTGATTTAGCCAGAGACGTACGCGGCTTTGCGGTTAAGTTTTATACACAAGAAGGAAATTATGATTTTGTAGGCAATAACATGCCTGTCTTTTTTATTCAGGATGCCATTAAATTTCCAGATTTGATACATGCCGTTAAGCCAGAGCCTCACAATGAGATTCCTCAGGCCGCATCTGCTCATGATACCTTTTGGGATTTCATCTCTTTATCTCCAGAATCTGCACATATGGTGATGTGGGCAATGTCTGACAGGGCAATTCCAAGGAGTTTAAGAATGATGGAAGGTTTTAATATTCATACCTATAGGTTCATCAACGAGGAAGGAAAATCATGCTTTGTTAAAATGCATTGGAAACCATTATTAGGGATGCATTCCGTAGTATGGGACGAAGCTTTAAAAATCAACGGACAGGATCCAGATTTTCACAGAAGAGATTTACATGATGCCATTGAAAATGGAGATTTCGCCGAATGGGAATTTGGCGTTCAAATAGTTCCGGAGGAAGATGAACATAAATTTGACTTCGACCTGCTTGACCCTACTAAATTAATCCCTGAAGAGCTGGTACCGGTTAAAATCATTGGTAAAATGACTTTAAATCGTAATCCGGATAATTATTTTGCTGAAACAGAGCAAGTGGCTTTTCACCCAGGACATTTGGTGCCAGGGATAGATTTCAGTAATGATCCTCTTTTACAAGGAAGGTTATTTTCTTATACAGATACGCAATTGAGTCGTTTAGGCGGACCAAATTTCCATGAAATCCCAATCAACAGGCCATTAGCACCTATGCATAACAATCAAAGAGATGGCATTGCTAGAATGGAGATCAATAAATCAAAAACTGCTTATCATCCAAATTCCATATCAGGCGGATCACCAGAGCAGGCGAAAGCTTCAGAAGGTGGCTTTACTTCTTACCAAGAAAGAGTGGATGCGTATAAAATCAGAGCCAGAAGTAAAAGCTTTTTAGATTTCTTTAGTCAGGCTACTTTATTTTATAGCAGTCAATCAGAACCAGAGCAAGCTCACATTCAGGATGCTTTAACTTTTGAGTTAAGTAAAGTAGAACGTCCAGAAATTAGAGAACGTATGGTTGGTATTTTAAATGAAATTGATAAGAATTTAGCAGCAACTGTGGCTAAAGGGTTAGGCATTAAAGTTAAAAAAGCCGAAGAACCAATTAATCATCAATATGGTGCAGATGCTGATCCTAAAGAATACCAACCTGTAAAAGTAAATCCAAAGTTCACAAATTCTCCTGCTTTGAGCATGGCCAATACCATTAAAGACACCATTAAAACCAGACAGATTGCTTTTTTAGCTGCTGATGGTGTAGATGCAGCTGCTGTAGCTCAAATGAAAAAAGCGTTAGAAGATGAAGGTGCAATGGTACATATCTGCGCTCCACATGCAGGGTTTATTAAAGACAGCAATGGCACTGACATTAAAGTTGATAAAACATTTTTATCTTTTTCATCCGTATTGGTAGATGCGATTTATATCCCTTCTGGCAAAAAGAGTATTGATGTATTAAAGGAAGTTCCTACTGCTATTCATTTCATTAATGAAACGTTTACGCATTGTAAAGCCATTGCCATTTGCGGAGAAGGAAAAGAACTTTTTGAAATGAGCTATGTAGCACAGAAACTTAAAGACAAAAAAGCTATTGATGATGATAAGGCATTGGTTTTGATGGATAAACTGACCAAAGAGGGTACTGAAAAATTCATCAGCGCCATTGCCAATCACCGTTTCTGGCCTAGGGAAAAAGGAGAAAAAGTTCCATCTTAGATTTATAATATTCACCAACAGCAAAAGCCAAAAGCTTTTGCTGTTTTAATTCAACCTAAATGATATGAGTGAATTGATACAAGCTTCCAGAGAAGGAGACCTTCAAAAGATGAAAACATTATTAGCTACAGATGCTTCTTCCATCAATAGCGTTGATGAGAAAGGCTATACGTCATTGATTATTGCCACTTACAATGGTCATTTAGAAGCTGCTGAATTATTGATAAAAGAAGGTGCGAATGTAAATGAGCAGGATTTTGGAGGGAATACTGCTTTAATGGGGGTATGCTTTAAAGGCTACGCTAATATTGCTAATTTATTAATAGAAAATGGTGCAGCTTTAAATATGCAACATGGCAATGGTGGCACCGCCTTAATGTTTGCTACCATGTTCGGTAGAAATGAAATCATTAAATTATTGTTAGCTCATGGTGCAGATAAAATGATCAAAGATGAAAGAGGTTTAATGGCTTTGGATCACGCAGGTATGCAAAACAATATGGAAGCATTGGATTTATTAGCCTAAGCGTTAATTGTTGGTAATGTTATCGATTCTATTATGTTTTGAATCTCTTTAGTTCTGTTCAAAATCATGATGTGTTGCCCTCCTTTAATCACATGGCAGTCTTTAATTCTCGAATACCTGAAAATTAAATCTTTATCTCCCATGATATGAACAATTTTATCAAATGGAATAAGTCTGTCTTTTGAATGCCATTGGATAATGGCTTTTGCCGCCCAAGGTGTAAAATCGTTGTCAGCATCATCAATCATTTTAAAAACCAGTTGCTTATCCGATCCATTCATCTTTCCAAAAAATAGTTCCACTAAAGGTTTTGCGCTTTTTAATAGTTTGGAGGTGATGATGTATTTTACCCTAAACAATCTGAAAAGCTTAAAATAGAATGGAAATTCCTTAGATGATTTTACACTGGAAATCACAAATATTTTTTCCGGATTAACTTTAGTAGATAACTCCACCGCAATAATACCACCCAAAGAAACACCCAAAAGTGCAAAAGGATGATCTAAATCAATTTGAGAGATTAACTTATCGGAATAGCTGGAAATGGTGTCGTTCTTTTCGGGTTTAACCCAATTGATGAATTTTAGATGATAGTTTTCTGGCTTCAGTTTTATAAACAAGCGTTCATCTGCTCCTAAGCCAGAAATACAGTAAAGATTCATCATTAAAAATTGATTAGGCTAATAATCTTTTCCAATCCTTCTTGGTCTACTACATCAAAACTCGATAAATCCGCACTGTCCACATCTAAAACACCAATGACTGCTCCATCTTTTAAAATAGGGATTACAATTTCTGATCTGGATAAGCTGCTACAAGCAATATGTCCCGGAAAAGCATCAACATCATCCACAATCAATGTTTTTTCAGTTGCCCAAGCTTTACCACAAACCCCTCTACCCTTTTGAATCCGTGTACAGGCTACCGGACCTTGAAAAGGACCTAAGACTAATTCATTTTGTTTTACCATATAAAAGCCAACCCAAAACCAATTGAACTGCTCTTTTAAAGCGGCACAAACATTGGCCATGTTGGCAATCAAATCATCTTCTCCTGTTAGCAATCCCTCAATCTGTGGAATTATGG